>JACCSP010000317.1 GCA_013812905.1 Pyrinomonadaceae bacterium | reverse complement strand
TGAGATCGTATTCGGCCAGCGACTTCATAGACCTGAAAAACATGTAGGTTGTTCCGGGCATGCCCGCGATAACCTGATACGCCGCCACGTGCGTTTCTGCTTTCGCTTTCTCGCGCGCTGCGTTAAGGAGGGTTTTCACATACTCGGAGTAGTTATCATCCTGCCCGGGACGCACCCGCACGGTCGTAATTGCGAAATATCGCATTTGGGCTATGTCAACACCAGGCTTGAAACTTAGCTCGGGACGATAAACCGCGAACATATCCCGCATGCCTGAGTGAAGATCCGGGGCCTCCTTATCCAAGCGAGCAAGTTCCGCTCCCATCGTGCCGTTCCTACCCGCCATTTTCCTGTCGGTTTCCTTCGTGATCATCTCGAGATCGGCAAAGGACTCGCCGGCGGTGACGTACAACACCTCGTTCTCGTTGCCCGCCACGGGGATCATCGCGATGCGGTGGTTCGGTGTTTTGAGTTTACCAAAAATTCCGGAGTAACCGGCGGAATGCCTGTTGTGGGCCGGCATCATTCCTGGCTTGATTTCTTCGCGGACGATTAACAGCACTCGCGGAGGACCCATTTCGTCCGGCGTTTGTGCGATAGCCTGAGATAAACAGGAAACGAACAGAGAAGCTACTACTAAAAGGAGAGATTTCTTCATGGGTACCCACCTCCAGGGGGTTGAAGGGCGTCTGCAATCTACAACGGTTTGGAAAGAATACAGCGAGATGCCGAGACTTATATGACCGATTCGGTGTCAAGTCAATAGTCCGGACATAGTCCGGACAATGGGTCCAGGCAGTGGAGACTAGCTTGCGTTGAGAGAGTGTCCGCAGCGATTACAAAACCGGGCAGAAGCTTCCCTCTGGATAGCCCCACATGCAGTACAGGCGCAGCCCACTTGTAGATTCGCACCGCAAGATGAACAGAATCCCGAGCCGGCGCTGTTCGCGGCGCCGCAAGTTCCACAACGCCCGGGCAGCGGAGGGATGTAGCCTCCGGCTTTACGCGCTATGTGCTCTTCGATTATTTTCCAGGCATCTTCAGTAATTCGGTATTGCCAGTAAGCCCCCAACGCCGGCAGCGCCAGCAGTAACCCGGCAGAGAGTATCAGGGCAACGGCAGCGACGGCGGCCTTGTCAAACCACTTCTGCATGCCAATCTCAACCCGCGTTCCGCCCGCCTCCGGCGTAATCTTGATTGTCAGCGCGGCTGATAGTCCGGTGAGGTCGCGCAACGTGCTAGACTTGCGAGCCTGCAGCAAGCTCGTGGAAGATACTTGCATCGTTTGCACGTCGTAATCTTCTTCAAGAAGATTGCGCAGCTCAGCAATGAGTTTGGGAACATTCGTTTCAACGCCGGGGTAATATCTGCTATCCATCGTTTCGGTTCCTTTCATGCTTTTTCTACTCTACGCTGAATGCGAAAGCAATGTTCGGGTAGAACCGTTCTGTGAAACAAGAATGCAGAATCTTGTTTTCGCAGCAAGAATTTCACGCGTGAAACTATCTTGGTTGCGACCGAGGCCGCGTTGTGTAGAACAGGGAAGCCTGATCTTCAAGTTGCAGGCTAGCAATAACCCGGCGGTGTGTTCCAGATAAATTGGAAATGGTTTGAGAGAGAGCCGACCAATAAACGAGGAGCCTAATAAGTGAAACCGCGCCGTTTTATTACCCTGCTTCTGGTCTTAGGTACCGTGGGGCTATTGTCGCCTCTCAGTATCCATTCGGTTCGCTCGCAAACGGCAAGCGGCCTCGCGCTCGATGGTTTTACGCTCCGAGGCTCGATCTCGCAGCGCTCGAGGGAGGAGCAGTTTCGAGCGGTGCCCGGTGCAGACTCAGCGCGCGAGCATTTGCGACGCCTGACTGCCGAGCCCCACGTGGCGGGGACGAAAGAAGACTACGCAACCGCGGTTTATGTACGAGATCAGATTCGTACTTATGGCATCCCGGCTGAACTTAAAGAGTATGACGTCCTGCTGCCTTATCCAAAGCAACCGAGCGTTGTGGAAATAGTTGGGAGACGTCGGGAAAGGTTGAGCGTCAAGGAAGCAGTCGTTCCCGAAGATTCTACCTCCTCAAGTTCCAAAATAATTCCGCTCTTTAATGGTTATAGCCCGAGTGGTGATGTCACTGCCCCCGTGGTTTACGTCAACTATGGTTTGCCTCCCGATTATGAAGCGCTCAAGAAACTCGGCGTTGATGTAAAAGGCAAAATAGCCATTGCGCGCTACGGCAACTCATTCCGGGGAGTAAAGGCGAAGGTGGCCGAAGAAAATGGCGCGATAGGATTAATCATTTATTCCGATCCGTCAGATGACGGGTACATGCAGGGTGACGTCTATCCAATAGGTCCCTGGCGTCCTGAAAGTTCTGCGCAGCGCGGTTCGGTCCAATATCTGTTTCAGTATCCAGGCGATCCGTTGACACCCGGAAAGCCCTCGATTCCAGGTGTCGCAAGGCTGAAGATCGAGGAAGCTACCGATCTCACGCGCATCCCAGTCCAGCCCATCTCATACGGGGACGCGCGCCGGCTGTTGGAACCAATGCGTGGGCCTGTGAGGCCCAGAGGCTTTCAGGGTGGATTGCCGTTCGCATATCACGTCGGCGGTACTGACGATTTGCGGGTCCATCTCAAAGTTGAGATGGACTACCAGATTCGCAAGATCTGGAACGTGGTAGCTCGCATAGAGGGAAACGAAGGGAGGGATCGGTGGGTGATCATGGGCAATCACCGCGATGCCTGGACCTTCGGTGCGGTAGATCCAAATAGCGGCACAACCGCAATGCTGGAAGCCGCGCGAGGCTTTGGGCAGTTGCTGAAGAACGGCTGGAAACCACGTCGCACGATCCTGCTTTGTAGCTGGGATGGTGAAGAATATGGGCTGATCGGCTCAACGGAATGGGCTGAAGAATATGCCGACGAGTTAAGAGAGAAAGGAGTCGCCTATCTAAATATGGATGCTGCAGTTTCGGGTGCAAACTTTGGCGCGTCATCCGTGCCCTCGATGTGGAAATTGATTCGCGGCGCCACGCGGGACATCCGCGATCCGAAAACGGGGAAGAGCGTCTATCAACAATGGCAGGACCGAAGTCGCGAGTCACGCCCGGAAGCGGAGTTGACCGATGCCCAAACTGGTTCCGATGTGGATATCGCCGAGGCTCGCATTGGGGCGCTGGGATCAGGCTCGGATTACACGCCGTTTTTGCAGCATCTGGGTATCCCCTCTCTCGACATGGGGTTCGGTGGGGATTACGGAGTCTACCACTCCGCCTATGATTCATTTCATTGGATGACGCGCTTCGGTGATCCGACCTTTGCTTACCACGTGGCGGCCGCGCAATTATGGGGCACGGTGGCAATGCGTCTGGCTGATGCGCACGGACTTCCCTTCGACTATGTGGATTACGGCGCCCAGATCAAGGAATTCTTCACAGAGAGCGTAAAGACGGCGAGGCGGCGGAATTTATCAGCCGTCTTTGATGGAAAGGGAATGAGCGAGGCGATTGAAAACTTCGCCAGGGAGGCTGGACGGGTGGAAAAGAGCCGGCAAGAAACAGTGCTCGAGGTTGAGCGAACGCGCGTCGAAGCGAACGACTCGTATCGGAGGGCAGAGGCGAGATTAAAACTCATCAACGACGCGCTGCTGGGAACCGAGCGCGCGCTGACCGACGTTCGAGGATTGCGCGGACGGCCCTGGTACCGGCATCAGATCTACGCGCCGGGATTCTATACGGGCTACGCAGCCCAGCCGCTTCCTGATTTTCGTCAGGCGCTTGAAGATCGAAGCGCGGGCAACGCAAAAGAGGCCTTGGACAGAATCGTCGCGGCAATGAAACGGGCCACCGAAGTATTGAGCAAGGCGCGCGACTAAGTTTCGCACTCGAGGGACTGGATGGGGCCGAGAAATCCTGGAGGGAAGAGAACAACAAACAGAAGCGCGCGTCCGGTTTCAATCGACGCCTTACGTCAGCGTCTGGTGAATGGAATTAAGGGAGCGGGAGTCGATCCCGTTCCGCTGAATGCGACCTCCGAAGCCGCAGCCGACGACGAGGCAAGAGCCCGGCAATGCGATTTCATACTTTATACCGACATCAGTAGTTTTAAGATCTCCGCGGCGAAGAAGCTTGGCGGCATCCTGGGTCGCGCCACGGGAGTAAGCGGAGTCGCGAAGAGCGATGCGCGTGTCGATTTTAAACTATTTGCCGTGGGTGAGCCCGCCCGCGGTTACAGTCATCAGCTACCGGAAAAGAGGGAGATGATGAAGCAAGCGCGGGAATGGAAAAATCAATGGAAAATGCTCAGTTCTTCCCCTTCGCTTTTCCCTCCTTCCCCTTTCCCTTCTTTTCAACCGGTGGCGGTAACTTCTTCACAGCCTCAACTATGGACTCGGCATTTTCTGTGAGCTCTTCAAAACGCGCTATCTCTATGTCGCTCTTAGCTTGCTCACGCAAAGGTCGCAACTGATCGAAGATTCGAGTTGCTTCCGCAGCTAGTTTCCGGAGAGCTTTAGGAATTAGCGGGTTCTTTTCGTCGCGCGCGCTGACATCGTCGATATTGGTAATGGCTTCGTCCAGGATTTTCGCAATGTCGCCCAGCAATTCCGCGCGTGAACCGTTTGGTAGCTCTCCCCACTTTTCAGAGTCTTTCTTTAGTTGCTTTGAACTCGGGGCAATCCCGGTCAAAACCAGCAAACGGCGATCTGCTGCTTTCACAAAAATGTCAATGCGCTGATCCAAAACCTGGGCGTCTTTGACGAGTTCCACCTCCTGCGCGGTTAAGTGAGCCCGAGACTGCCCGGCAACTCTAGCCGGACTGGAGAGAGCCAAAGCCGGCAGGCAAAGAACGGTCAGCGTCACTAAACCAGTTCGAATTCTTATCATGGTGTCTTCTCCGGGGCCGCGGCACTGTTCTTGGGTGCTTTGTCCCGAGGTCTTTCATCGGCATTAATCTGAGGCTCACGGAACACTGTGTGTCCGTAAAAGGAATTGAGCGCCTCAGTTCGTCCTTTACGCGCGAATTCTTCCAACTCCTTGATCCAAACTGCGTATTCCAAAGGAGTGCCGCGTCGAATTGCGGTAAGTCGTGGCCCATGGGCGCGCAAAGCTAACTCGAGCCGCTTATACAGATCCCGGGTCTTAGTCTTATCGCGCAGCATTGGACTGAGATAATCTAGCGCATCATCGATCAGGGCCTCATATTTACCCAGTTCTCCAGTCGCCCCTTGGAAGTCGTGATCACCGGTAAGAACCGCAGCTTTGGCGAGACGAAGCTCCGCGAACTCGATGGTGGCGCGGAGGCGTGCTTTAGAGTCCTCTGCCCCATCAATTCGCGTACGCTCTTCACGTGATACAGTCTTGAGCGGAGGTGGAGCGCGGAGTTGGTGGGCAGCAGGCTCCTGAGCGCTCAAAGCTGGAACATAGATGGCCAGACAAAGCAGCACTAGCCTGACAACTCGGTAGGAGATCCGCAAATAAGTGCCACGGGATATCATTTCTTGCCAATTTAAGTAGAAGAATCTAACCCTCTGTTCTAAGGCTTACGCTTTACTCCCTGTCCCAGCTGAATCTGGCGACGCAGAAAGGGCAAGCGTAAATTCACCTTATCGATCTCAAGTTGATTAATCTTTGCATCAGCACGCCTTAGAAAAGCTTCGTAGGATGCTTGAGCCTCTTTGTATTCTCCGAGATAATCATGTGCGCTGGCAATGAAATAGTAGGCCACCGCCAAGTCAGGTTTCTTTTTCAAGAGCCACTCGTATTGCGGGATGGCTTCCGGGTAGCGCTTCTGCTCATACAGCGCAGTGGCTAGATTGGCGTGAGCGACATAGTTGTCGGGAAAGACCGAAATAACTCGATGCAGGATATGAGCAGCCTCTGCAAATCGCCGAGCGCGGACCAGGGTCGCGGCATAGCCGGTTGCATACACAGGATTGTCGGGTTCGATCTGAGTGGCTCGGCGATAGAATTCCAGCGAGCGTACAGGATCGTCGGTGCGATATGAGGCTCCCAGCCGAGCCAGCAAAAAAGCGCTGCCAGGATTCTTCTGGAGCAGTTTGGCGATAGCGCGGCGAGCAATTGCGGGATCTTCGCTATTGGCTGCGTCAATTTCCTCTTTCGCACCAATCACCTTGATCTTGCCGTCACCGGAAGCTTCCTCGGCCCTGAGCAACCCTGCTGCTGCAGCGATCCGTTGCGCGTCGTCGGGCTTGCCCGCTCGTTCGTACGCCACCACCACACGATAAAGTATCTGTTTGTCAGCACCCTTAACTTGCTCCGCCGCTTTGAGATCTTTGAGAGCGTTCTCGTAGTCGCCTTCTTCAACATACAGTTCTGCGCGTTCGATTAGCGCGGCCAGATTTCCCGGTTCAATTTCAAGAACGTGTTGGAGACTCGTTTTAGCCGCGGACTTGTTTCCCAACGCTCGTTCGGCCATGACCCGCAGGAGCCAGGTTGAAGCGGGCGCATTGGAGTCGTTGGTGGCGGTCTGCGCGAGTTTGAGCGCTTCCTTCGCATCCCCCTGGCGCAGTCGAATACTCGCCAATATCCGAAGAGCGACATTGTCGTTACTGTCGAGCTTGAGCGCCTGACGCAGTTTTGTCTCTGCTTCAATGTCCCGGTTGGTGCGGGCCAAGAGAATTCCCAGTTCAGAATAAGGAAGAGACCATTCCTTCCTTTGCTTGATTGCCCGTCGAAATGCTGATTCTGACTCACCCAACCGGCCCAACGACGCGAGTACCTTCCCCATTTGAAACTCGGCTTCGGGAAATTCGGGTTTGACCCTGATCGCCTCTTCGTAGTACGCCAAGGCACGCGCCAGATCGCCTCGCGCGTGAGCCGTCTGAGCTTGTTCAAATAATTTAACTGGGTCGGCGGCGCCGTCACCCAGGGCATCTTCAGTCTGCGCGCTAGCTAAAGCAGCGCAGGAGGCCAGTAGGGCAGTTGCAGAGATTAGAACGATTGCACGTAACCACACACGAGAAGGCATTGTTGACCAGACGCGCATTAGAGAACAAAGTCGCGAAGCCGTGGAAAGAATTGCCCGGGGAGGCTACGATCTTAACACGCCAGAAGTCAGGGCGTCCAAAGCTAAGTTGTAGCTGAACACCGAGATCGGGACATTCTGATCTCGGTTGCGCTTATGTTGAAGCATGGGATACCATGCGCTGACGTAACCAGGCTACTAACACTAAACTAAGTAGAGAGAGAACAGACGCGGTAGACGTGTCTCCATCCCGAGCGACTGATTGTGAAGGATTCTATCATCCCCGAGACAGAGGGCGACACTGACTTTCTGGTCAAGCATCAAGATCATTTTGCAGCTAGTTTGAAAGAAGAAAGACTACGGCAACTCTTTCGCGAGATGGATTCTGTTTTGGTTGCCTTCTCGGGCGGCGTTGACAGCACGTATGTAGCGTATGTTGCCAATGCCGAGCTCGGAGATCGGGCGCTTTGCGTGACCGGCGATTCGGCCAGCTTACCGCAGTATCAGCGTGCCCAGACAGCTCGGATCGCCGAACAGTTTGGGTTTCGCCTGGAGACAATCAAAACGGACGAGTTGGAACTCGTGGCATATCGAGCCAATGGGCCCCACCGTTGCTATTTTTGCAAGGACGAATTGTACGGGAAGCTGGAGCCGCTGGCGCGGGCGCGGAATTTCGCGTTCATCGTGGATGGTTCAAACACCGATGATCTCGGCGACTATCGCCCGGGACGAATCGCCGCTAACCAGCACGGCGTGAGAAGTCCGTTAATTGAAGTTGGAATCAGCAAGCAGGAGGTTCGTGGTTTAAGCTGGCGGGCTGGATTGCCAACGTGGGACAGACCTGCCAGTCCTTGTCTCTCGTCACGAATCGCTTATGGCATTCCCGTGACCATCGAACGCCTCTCCACAGTTGATCGGGGCGAAGAGATTCTCCGCCAGTTGGGCTTTCGAGAATTTCGCGTCCGCCATCACGACAGTTTAGTGCGGCTGGAAATTGCCCGCGCGGAGATGGACCACGCACTACGGCCTGAAATTGTTGATGAGTTGGCCCATCGTTTTCGCGAACTCGGCTTTAAGTACGTTACTCTAGATCTTCACGGCTACCGGACCGGTGCGCTGAACGAAGCTCTGCGCTAGTGGATACCCGTGCTTCGAAAAGAGAATTGGAGATGGCTATGTCTTTGCAAAGCACAGTATATGTGGACGACATACGCGAGATAAAGGAAGCGAACCCGTTTGAATCGATGATGTCCCGGTTTGATCGCGCGGCGCAGTTGCTCAATCTCGATCCGGATCTTTATGCAGTGATGCGTGTCCCTAACCGGGAACTCAAGGTGTATATTCCCACGCGAATGGATTCAGGCCGGATTCAGGTGTTCGAGGGATATCGCGTTCAGCATAATTTCGCCCGTGGTCCTGCCAAGGGCGGGATTCGTTATGCACCGGATGTGAACTTAGATGAAGTGCGAGCGTTGGCGGCTTGGATGACCTGGAAGTGTGCTGTAGTCAATGTTCCTTTCGGAGGGGCGAAGGGCGGCGTCATTTGCGATCCGCAACAGATGTCAATGGGTGAGCTCGAACGGATGACGCGTCGGTACGCCTCCGAGCTGCTCGATTTTATTGGACCGGAGAAAGACGTACCGGCGCCGGACATGAATACAAACGAGCAAACGATGGCTTGGATCATGGATACCTATTCGATGCATGCCAGGCATACGGTTACAGCAGTGGTTACGGGGAAACCAATTGATCTCGGCGGGTCCTCCGGCCGCCGTGAAGCTACCGGCCGTGGTCTGCTCATCGTTATCAACGAGGCGATAAAGAGATTTCAGATGAAGCCCGAGGAGACGAGAGTAGTGGTGCAAGGATCAGGGAACGTGGGAGGCATCGGCGCACGTTTGCTACATGAAGCCGGGTACCGGGTAGTAGCTATTTCGGACGTTCATGGAGGCATTTACAATCCAAACGGTATTGATATTCCCGCCGCTCTTGCTTACCTGCAAACGACCCGGTCGTTCGAGGATTACGAAGGGGTTGACACGGTCTCGAACAGCGAGTTACTCGAGTTAGAGTGTGATGTGCTAGTGCCGGCCGCCACCGAAAACCAGATAACTTCGCAGAATGCAGACCGGATTAAGTGCAAAGTGCTTGCTGAGGGGGCCAATGGCCCAACCACCGCCGCTGCGGATGAGGTGCTCCACGAGAAGGGGGTGTTTGTTGTCCCTGACATTCTGGCGAATGCCGGAGGTGTTACGGTCTCATATTTTGAGTGGGTTCAGGACAGAATGGGTTATTTTTGGCGCGAAGACGTCGTCAATCAGCGCCTTGGCGATACGATGGTGGCTAGTTTCAACGATTTGTGTCGTTATGCCGACGCACATTCCGTGGATACGAGGACCGCGGCTTACATGCTGGCCATCGACAGAGTGGCCTATGACACTCGCATGCGTGGCATCTATGCGTGACGGAAAAAACATAAACAAATTGGCCCTAAGACAGTGAAAATGTCTTGATTTCCCGTAAAAGGTAGAGTATGGTCGGGCATGGTTTTAGCAGTCGTTCCAGCTAAGAAATCCAGGTTTGCGCAGTTGGTTTGAACACCGAAGGATTGAAATTCTCTGACACACAGTGAAATTTCTGACATATAGTTCGAGCCTCCGCATCAAGGAATTGATCGCGTTGGTCTACGTTCTTAAGCAAAACTTTGTACTTTCGCAGGAGGAATGCGATGAGACTCGCAACTAGGGCGCTAATTGCAGCGCTCGCTACGTTGGTACTGTGTACGGCAGTATCGGCACAGACTTTAAGAAGGGAAAATGATCCGCGGAACCAGGCCCCAACAGTGGGGACCGGCGGCTCACCCGGTGGCCCAACCGGACTCTTCACCATTTACGACGGCGACACGCTGCGTAGAGGTGAGTTCACTTTCAGCCTTGCCTACAGCAACTACGATCGTGATCCGGGGGATGTGGATATCGCGGAGATCCCACTTAGCTTTAACATAGGCCTCAACGATCACCTGGAGCTGTTCTTTAACATTGACGGTTACCGCGGCGTTAAGGTTAATAACCCAAAGCACCTGTCAGGCTTCTACTTGCCAAACTCGCAACTCGCTTTTGGTCAAGCGCTGCTCGGCAGCGGTCCTGCGATCATCTTGGCTCCGAATCGGGTGAGCGGCACCACTGGTATCAACGGTGCAGTATTCCGCCCCGCGTTCTGCCCGGGGTGTATACCGGTTATTACCTCTATTGGCCCTACGGTCGGTTCGCGAACTTCATTCTTCGTTGGAGGCCAGCCATTTGTTCAATTCCCGTTCGTAGGCGGCACGGGACCAAACTTTGGCCTGACCGGTAATGTGATTGCCCCGCCGTTTACCAGCCGCTTGGGCGCTCCGAGCGGGGGTGACGGTAGTTTTAGTGCGGCCTCAAACTTCCCGGGCGTTGGTTCGCCAGTAGGCAGCATCCTGCCCGGAGTTGTGCTCACCACTAGAGTGATTCCGCCGACCTCTACCACTCTGGCAATCATCGCGCCTGACCTGTTCACCATTGCTCCGGCATACATTGCGGATGCGCCGTTCATAAATCGGCTATATGGTGAGTCGGCTTTTAGCACCGCGACCATTGGTGGAAACATTCGCTTTACTGGGCCAAATAATCCTCTGAGTATTAACTTGGTCCCATTTTATAGGTTTTACTGGGATAAAGCTGACGATTTCTCCGGCTTCAACCAATTGCAGCGCGGCGCAAGTCCGGGGGGCAGCCTTGGTGATTTCGGCCTGTTCGGCGTAGTTGGTGGTCGTTTGAGCCGCTCGGTCCACCTTGCGGCTAACTTCGGCTACATCCTGAACAGCAACCCACGTTCGGACGCCTTCGGCGGCGGCGACGCCACCTTGCTGGATCGGCCTGACGAATTCATCTCCGGGCTTGGCTTTGACTTCCCGGTAAACAAACACTTTCAGCCAATCGCTGAGCTGAAGTCGATTTTTTACGTTGGCGGTCGCACACCGAATGCGTTCGAGAACAACCCGCTTGACGTGCTCGGTGGTATTCGAGTTTACCCGCGTCGTTGGTTTGGATTTAGTGCGGCCTATCGACTGCATGTGAACCCTCAGGGCAACCGACTGTTTGGCTTCGAAGCGGACTATCCGGCGGGCTTCAGGCAATCGGAAGACCCGCATGGTTTCCTGGGCCAGTTTTGGATTGGACATCGAAACGCGAGGGAAGTGCCGAAGCCGCCTAATGCAGGGCCGTCGGTTTCCGTTTCATCTTCCGCATCGACCATTAACCTGCCGTGCCCCGAAGGCGCTAGTGCAGAATCATGCGTTCCGAGCGCAAGTAAAGAAGTACAATTGACGGCTTCAGCCACCGACCCGGACAACGACACGCTGCTTTATACGTGGACCGTTACCGGCGGCCGGATCTCAGGCGAAGGTCGTGCTGTTAACTGGGATCTCTCGGGCGTCAATCCCGGAACTTATACAGCCACGGCTGAGGTCAATGATGGAAATCAGCACACAGCTAACGCTTCGACCACAGTGACCGTGGCGGTATGCGCTTGTGCGCCTCCTCCGTGTCCGACGGTCTCGGTTAGCTGCCCAGCTGACGTTCAGCAGGGTTCGCCCATCACGTTCAATGCTTCAGTTACTGGTGGTCCGTCCGGCCTGATGCCAACCTACAATTGGTCGGTCTCCTCCGGGACGATCACGAGTGGTCAGGGCACGTCCTCGATTACGGTTGATACAGCTGGAACCGGTGGTCAGACTGTAACCGCAACCGTCGAGCTGGGCGGTGTGGCACCTGAATGTTCGCGAACTGCGTCGTGCTCCACATCAGTAGTCATTCCAGTGGTGCCAGCGACCAGGTTTGACGAATATGGCAACATTCGGTTCAATGATGAGAAAGCTCGTCTTGACAACTACGCTATTCAGTTGCAGAACCAGACAGGGTCACAGGGATATGTTATAGCCTACGGAACCTGTGAAGGTGAGGGTCAGGCTCGAGCCGATCGTGCGAAGAACTACCTGGTTAACACGCGCGGAATCGAGGCTGGACGTATCACTACAGTCGACGGCGGCTGCCGAGCCGATCTGGCAGTCGAACTCTGGATCGTGCCGACAGGCGCAAATCCACCGGCGGCCAGCACTGAAAACGCAGTCTCGCCCTGTCCTGAATGTAAGCGGGCTCCGCGACGTCGTCGGGGCAGACGAGACTAGTGATAAAATAGTAAACCTCGCGTCCCTGACGACGCGAACCTTCCGAATGCGGGCGATCTCTTCAAGAGGTCGCCCGTATCGCTTTTGTGTCTGGGTTTAGTGCAACTGGGTTGTTGCGGGGCCGCATCTTAGGGACCAGCAGAAGTTAGTTAGATACAAACGTCGAAAATTATATTAAACTCAAGTCGGGATTTTGAGTCCCTACTCCCGGTATTGTGGAAATCCTCTCCTAAAGTTGGTCACTAAAGTTATGAAGCTAATCCCCCTTGTGCTCGTTCTTCTTGGGTTTACCGTTCAGCCTCTCGGATTTTGGTCGAGAGTTCTGGCTGCTGATATCGACAGCGCCGACCCCGCTCAATATTCCAATGACTGGCGACCAACAGGCCCTCCTGGTGGGGACGTACGCGACCTAGTTGTCGATCCAAACAACCCCGATCGCTTCTATTTCGGGACGCTTGATGGCCAGATTTACACTTCTGCGGATGCAGGTAAACGCTGGGAACTTCTGTACAATTTTAACAAGCCGAGGCTGTTTGTGGATCACATTCTGGTTGATCCGCGCGACTCAAAGACGCTCTACGTGGCCGCTCATAAGCACAAGGAGCCCGGCGGTTTCTTTAAGTCAACCGATGGCGGGCATAAGTGGCGCGAGAGTAAGGAACTTAAGAATGAAGCTCTACATTCGCTCACTCAATCCAAGTCCAATCCAAGCGTCCTGGTGACCGGCACTTTTAATGGAATCTTTCGCTCGGACGACTCAGGAGAGACGTGGGAGCAATTGCCCACCCATAACACCGCCGGGTTAGTACATGTGGAGTCGCTAGCGATGGATCCCCGCACTCCTGATATAATTTATGCCGGCACCTGGTATCTTCCTTATAAAACAACTGACGGCGGCAAGTCTTGGAAGTCTATTAAGAATGGGATCATTGACGACTCCGACATTTTTGCCATTGACATCGATCCGCTTGATCCGGATCACGTGATTGCCTCCGCCTGCAGCGGAATCTACGAGACTAAGAATGCCGGTGGAAGTTGGCGCAAGGTCCAGGGCATTCCTTCGCAGTCACGAAGGACCCGGGCAATCCTGCAACACCCATCAATTCCTGGACTTGTCTTCGCCGGGACCACCGAAGGTTTTTGGCGCTCAGAAAGAGGTGGTGATGCGGACTCCTGGATGGTGACCACCTCACGAAAGTTGGAGATCAACTCAATCACTCTTCACCCTTCCCGTCCCGAGACAATCTACATTGGTACTAACAACTACGGTGTGATGGTCTCATACGACAGCGGGAAAAGTTTCTCACCCACCAACGGAGGATATAGCGGCAGGTTCGCCAACACTATCGTAGCGGATCGAGAGATGCCCAATAGGATTTACGCCGCAACTATAAATACGGCTACGGGTGGCGGTTTTCTCTTTGCCAGCAATGACAATGGCCAGAGCTGGCGCCCTTCGATGAGGAATATGCCGTCCCGCTTGATCACCTATTCAATCTTGCAGGACACTCAAAAGCCGGACGTGATTTACTTGGGAACCAATCTGGGAGTTTATCGCTCTGTCGACAGAGGAGCTTCTTGGACTCCGGTATGGGCTCCCGACATAGCAGAAACTGTTCCCAGTAAGAAAGTCCCACGAGCGAGGAAACCATCGCGGTCCAGGACAAGTGCCCCTCGGACCCAACGACTCATGGTTGCCCAGAACCCCGACGACACAATCCGTCGTGTCCAGGTGGCTTTGAACCGCGTCGGTTACAACGTCGGGACGCCCGACGGAAAATTTGGGCCACAAACCCTCGCTGCACTGAAGAGATTCCAGGCGGATCGCAGCCTTCCTACGACCGGAAAGTTTGATCAGATCACGCTTGCAGTACTCGGAGTGTCGAAGGATGGGTCCAGCACGGCGGAAGAGCATGCCGCAGCATCTTTGATCATCACCGATGCTATCAATGCCCTGGTGCACACGATAGAGGTATCCAGCGGCAAGCCGAGCTTTCTTGCGGCCACGAACGTAGGTCTGTATCGGAGTCTCGACCCTACCCAAGGCTGGCAGAGGCTTCCTTATGGTTCATCGATTGATCCTCGCACCACCTCAATCTCCGTCAGTCTAAAGCAGCCGGAGGTTATTTGGGCGGGTACCGCCGCTTCCGGCGTGATTGTTTCGCGTGACAGTGGGCAGACCTGGAGGCAGGTGAGCGGAGTCCCCACTGAGGCTCCGGTAAATACGGTTGTGCAGGATCCGCAGCGGCCTGGCTACATCTATGTGGGCACGAAGCAAGCGTTTTACTCCTCCCATGACGATGGCTCAACTTGGACTCGCCGCGGCGGTAACCTGCCTTTCGGCGACTTCACCAGCATCCTGATCAATCCCAGCAACGTCGACGAAATCTTCGTAGGTAACGCCTATCAAAGCGGCGAGATAGGCGGCGGCGTGTACCGTAGTGTCAACGCCGGTAAGACGTGGGCGCGTATTGACCTTAAGGAACATCGACTCGCAAGCCAGAGAATTTGGTCGCTGGCATTTGATTCGCAGGATCAGAATACCCTCTTCGTGGGATCGCATTCCGCAGGAGTTTATGTAGTGCCTCGCCGGAGTGAAACTGTTTCAGCGGACATCCGGTGAACTTGTTGCGGATCAAGCATTGTCACGTGCAACCCGCACTTCGCTTCGTTGATTTTGGTTTGTCTGTGTGGTTCTTAGTTGCCTTGACACACGCTCATTCTGGCGTGTACATTTCCCGACCTACCCGGTTAAAAGCGGCCGGTTATGTCGGAGCAAGCGGGTGACTACGGGCACGGCGGAAATCGAAACACATAAAACACTCCTTTTCCAAATCTAAACGGCTCGCATTCCTCGCTCAGCTTCAAAATCCGACAATTCGCCACAACGTCAAGCCAACGGCCGCTTGAACAACTGTCCGCACAACGCGAGTGTTGCGGATAGTTGCAATTGCGCGCGATAGGATTTATGACACGTTCAATTTCCCGGGAAGTCCACAGGAGTCTGCATGCTTAGTGAAGAACCCAAGCTGAATAACAGCGACGCCACAGATGACCAAACACCTTCGGGTGAGTCGGATGTCTCTCAGCAGCAAACCGCACCCGCACCCGCACCCGCACCCGCACCCGCTAGGGAATTAGTGTCCATGTCTAATCGGACCGAGGACGATGATGATACCCGTCCGGCCGGCGATGTCGACTTTGGACAACTACTCGACCAATTCGAGCAAGAGCAAGCGACGCTGCAAGAGGGCGAAGTCGTTCGAGGCACAGTGGTCGGAATAAGTGAACGCGGTGTGGTCATCGATTTTGGATATAAATCAGAAGGCATCGTGAACCCCGCTGAGTTTACTGAGGACGGCGTGATCACCGTAAAAGCTGGCGACGAAGTTGAAGTGTTGGTAAAGAGCATGGAAACTGCCGATGGCCTGCCTGTCTTATCGCGCGCGGATGCGGTGCGCATGAAAGCCTGGGACGATTTGGAGAAAGCCTATCAGGAAGGCTCGACTGTTAAAGGCAGGGTAATGGAGCGCATCAAAGGCGGACTTCGCATCGATATTGATGGCATCGCGGCATTCTTGCCCGGCTCCCAAGTCGACGTGCGACCAGTGCGCAATCTGGACAGCCTTAGAAACCAGGAGATTGAAGCGAAGGTCATTAAGCTCAATCGGAAGCGCTCCAACGTAGTGTTATCCCGCAAAGCTGTGATTGAAGGTGAGAACGCCGGACGAAAAGATCAGACACTGGGTCAGATTGAAGAAGATATTATTGTGGAAGGCCAGATTAAGAACTTGACTGACTATGGCGCCTTCGTTGATCTCGGCGGTGTGGACGGCTTGCTCCATGTCACCGATATGTCGTGGGGACGCCTACAGAATCCGAGTGAACTCTTCAAGGTTGGCGATAACATCCAGGTCAAAGTTCTCAAATTCGATCGCGACCGCGAACGAGTCTCTCTCGGTTATAAACAACTATTGCCAGACCCCTGGTCAAGTGTTGAGGAACGCTTTCCTATCGGCACCAGAGTAGGCGGCCGCATTGCCAGCGTTGCTGACTACGGTGCCTTTGTCGAATTGGAAAACGGTGTCGAAGGGCTCGTTCACGTGTCGGAAATGAGCTGGTCGAAACGCGTCAAGCATCCCAGCAAGATCGTTAATCCAGGCGACCCAGTTGAAGTCGAGGTGCTTAGCGTTGACCCGAAGGCTCGTCGTATCAGTCTCGGAATGAAGCAAATTCAGGAAAACCCGTGGCAGACGCTGCATGATCGTTACCAGATAGGTACACGAGTTCACGGGCGGGTGCGCAACCTTACGGACTTCGGCGCCTTCATTGAGATCGAAGACGGCGTTGATGGACTGGTTCACGTTTCTGATATCTCCTGGTCCAGGCGCATCAAACACCCGAGCGAGGTTCTGAAAAAAGGGCAGGAGATTGATGCGATCATTACCAGCATCGACACTGAAAATCGTCGTTTATCGCTTTCTATCAAGGATCTTGAGCCTAACGCGTGGGAGCGATTCGTGAATGAACACAATCCTGGCGATGTAGTGCGTGGGAAGATCGCTCGCTTTGCAAACTTCGGCGCGTTCGTAGAGTTGGACGACAACCTGGAAGGCCTTTGTCATATATCAGAGCTTTCCGATGAACGGGTGGCCAAACCCGAAGACGTGGTCCAGCTAGGCCAGGAAATAGAATTTAAGATTCTCAGAATCGACGCGGAGAGCAAGAAGATAGGTTTATCAGCGCGCGCTGTAGGAAAGGCCGATGAGCCGATCATTGATACCAAGATATACTCTTCAGAGGCGGGAAGTGGAATGGCATCGCTCGGGGAGCTAGCGGAGTTCGGCTTAGGTAGAACTGAGCCCGATCAGGAATAGTCAGAGAGAGAGAGAATAGGACTCAGCGCGTAATCGCTGCCCCGCACACGATCCAAAATACACAAATTGATCTGGCGGGGCTTCAAGCGGTCGGTGATTGTTCAGCCGCTTAACTCACCGAATTAATCCTCTTGCTGGGGTTAACCATTTTCTGATAGTGTACTGACCATCACTAACTCACCACACTTTACCTTGAAATTCGCTTTCGTATCTATTCGCCGGGGCCAAGGGATCTTACCTAATTCTGAGGTGATGCATGACAAAAGCGGAACTCGTTGAAGACGTTGCGAGGGCGGCGGAACTTACGAAAAAAGATGCCGAGCGCTTAGTAGAAATTGTCTTCGAGAGCATCATTGAAACATTGAATCAAGGCGAGAAGATCGAACTTCGTGGATTCGGTAGTTTTCGAGTGCGTGAACGGGGCGCACGCCGCGGTCGCAATCCCAAGACCGGAGATCCTGTTAATATCCCCGCCAAGCGGGTTCCCTATTTCAAACCGGGTAAGGAACTCAAAGAGTTGATCAATGACGATGGTCCCCCGGCTACCACGTCCCCGGACGCGTCCTCGGTCAACAACCCGGATGATACCCGCCTGCCACCGATCTTCTAAGATTCACAAACTCGAGGTAATTGATCTTGGATAGGCTGTGGAGTCCCTGGCGCAGTGAGTACATCGCCGCTGGCAGCAGCGCTGAGTCAGAGCGGGGCGGGTGTGTTTTCTGCAGGATCCAACGTGATTCCAGCCAAGATGAGAAGAACTTCGTCTTGTATCGAGCCGAGCACAATTTCGTTGTGCTCAACATCTATCCCTACATCCCGGGCCACTTGCTAATCGTCCCCTACGAGCACGTCAGTGTTCTCGACGCCACGCCCAGCAGCACGACTAACGAGATGATGGATCTGACCAAACGTGCACAGACCGCGCTTCGCGAAGTCTACCAACCCGCGGGATATAATATTGGAATGAATCTGGGTGCCGCCGCCGGCGCCGGGATTGTGGACCACATTCATGTTCACATTTTGCCGCGCTGGATTGGCGATTCCAACTTCATGTCTTCGGTGGGCGACACGCGAGTCTTGCCGGAAGATCTCGTTACTACTTACCACAAACTACACGGACAATTCTGATCGGGAACTTAAGCCGCACTTTAACAAGAATTGGTTCTAGCGTTTTGCCACTTGGCGGGTGATCGCTTCGTCTTCAGCTTCGCCACTCTCGTTTATCGGTACTTCGGATAGGTTATTGCGCTCGTCGCTGTCGATGTTGGCCTGCGGGAGTGACGATATTGGAGCAGGTATCCGCGGTGGATTAAAGCCGGGATAGTCGACGCGCGCGTGATAGATCGCGGTCAAGGCGCTGATCATTGCTTCCCTGATGGTTGTGAGTTCACGAAGGGTCAGGTCGCAGTTGTCAAGTTGCCCATCGCTCACGATGGCATCGACAATCTTACCCACAATAGTGCGAATATTTTCGGGGTCAGGACGCGCCAGCGACCGCGCCGCCGCCTCGCAGGAATCCGCCAGCATCATGATCGCGGTTTCCTTGAATTCAGGTTTCGGACCAGGGTAACGAAAGTCCTTCTCATCAACCGTTTCCCCAGGTTTTGCCTGGGCCTGAGCTTTGCGCAGGAAAAAATGAAGCGTCCGTGTGCCGTGGTGCTGTGGAATAAAGTCGGCTATCTGTTTTGGCAGGCTAATCTCTTTGGCAAGCCTTGACCCATAAGTCACGTGGCTAGTGATGATTTTGGCGCTCTGAGTAGGCCGAAGATGGTCGTGTGGGTTCTCACCCTGCTGGTTTTCCACAAAATACTCAGGTGCTGCTAGCTTCCCGATATCGTGATAAAGCGCTCCAATACGGGCCAGGAGAGGGTTAGCTCCCACTGCTCGACAAGCATCCTCTGCGAGTTGACCTACGGCATGAGAGTGTTGGTTCGTACCGGGAGCACGCAATGCCAGTTGGCCCAGTACCGGTAGATCAGCGTTGGAAAGCTCCAGAAGCTTGACGTCTGTAAGAATGCCGAAGAGGGATTCATTTATCGGCAATCCTCCTGCGGCAAAGATGGCCGTCAGAAGGCCGCCCGCGAAGCCGCAGCCGACTGCGAGTAGAAAAGTGTTGGGATGAAAAGGCTGCTCGGTATAAGCGATCAAGCCAAGGGCCATCACCACGTTTGCACCCCCAGTGAAGAGTCCCGCCAATGTGACTGACTGACGTTCTCGATACCGACCGATTCCGTAAATAGCTGCCGAACACGAAATCATCGCGTAAACTGCAATTTGAATTCCACTCGGGGCCAACATTCCCGCAAAAAGCGCAGTAACAATACCCGTGAGAAATGCTAGTTGGGTATCAACGAGCATCGCTACGAGGAGCGCAGCCGCTGCGAAGGGAATTGCAAAATTCCAGATCGTGGGTTCGTTGAACGGTAGGCTGACCATTCGCGCCGAAACACTGTCGCCAAAGATAACTCCTACCCGCATCAGAGCAGTCTCGACGACGATAGCCGAACCAACAAGCGCAAACGCCCTGCGCTTTGATAACGCCAACACTGCCCCGTAGCTTCTGTGCTCCGTAAACTTCCAGACCGACCAATAGATGGCAAAGACGATAAGCAGCAGTCCCGCCAAGTGGTGCCAGGGTCTGCCGGAGTGACCGGCGCTTTTAATCGCGGCAAACTGTGCGAGCATTCCTGGCGATACGGGTTCTCCCTCGCGGGCTATTATTTGATTCCTCTTAAGCGAAATCATACTCTCGCGAATTTCATTGGCTTGCGTTTCTCTTGCGGTTGCCGTGGCTGTTTGGTCTAGCACCACGTTTGGGCGGATGAGAGGCACCATCGCCTCGACTAGAGCAGTTTTCTCCTCCTGGGACCACCCGTGAAGATTCAAAACACGCAGTTCCAAATTGCGGCGGATTGCTGTAAGCGGTGTCATGCGGGTGCGGGGAGCCGGGAGGATCATCTGCGCGGCCGGGTTGCGCACATCAACCAGCACAATCTCCTGCTTAAGTCGGTCTGAGTCGCCATCGTCATAAATGTAACCGCCGCCGATCTCACGAATCAGTGTTGTCAGGAGTTCGAGCTCGGCGTGATCAAAACGGTGAGCAATAATTGCGCGGGCGACGGCTGCGCCTCCTGCCCCGCTCCAAGTTGGGTGCTGGTTGCCATCGGTCTTTGACTCCACCTGGTGTTTTAGATCATCCCACGCAGCTCGAAAGCTCTGAGCGGAACTGGTGCCCCGAGTAGAATCAAAGTTAAAAACAGGACGAGTGCTCTCTCTGGCAATTTCACGGCGCTTCTCTGTCTCAAGAATGTCAGTAATGGTGATGTCAGCCGGGGCCAGGACCGTCCTCCGGACGATCTCCCCTTCTTTATAAACCTCTGAAAAGCCAGATGAGTAGCCGCTGAAGAGCAACAGCGTGGTGACTATTACTAGGAAGCCGAAGCCAACGAGCAGACGAGTCCGAGGTTCAAATACGTCAAAGGGGCGTACCACGTAACGCGCGACGGCGTCTCGCGCTCGAGTCAGTGGAGTTGTAAATCGGGGACGGAGGCCCATTGTTGTCTTAGGCGATTCGAAAGCGCTGCTTGGCTTCGCGATCTTGTTCGTGGGGAAGCCGCGTCAAATTGCGGGCCAGGACCGCGCCTACCTTTTCGAATAATGGCGCAATCAATCGAGCGTCTGTGGCGGAGATCACGACGGCATCTCTCATACCATCCTGAGTAACCTGCCTGAAAACCGCCTGCATGGTATGCGCATCTACCAAGTCCGCCTTATTCAAAGCCAGGACAGTGGGTATCTCCGCTAGTTGGAGCTGTCTCAGAATTCTTTCGACGGATTCCATCTGTTGAACGAAGCGTGGATTCGAGGCATCTACCAGGTGAATCAGCAGTCTGCTCTCACTAATTTCTTCCAAGGTAGCGCGAAAGGCAGAGAGGAGATCGGGCGGCAGGTCACGTATGAAACCTACCGTGTCATTAATGATCAGTTCCTGCTCGCGGGGCAAACGAAGTCGCCTCGAAGTTGGATCCAGCGTCGCAAACATTCGCTGTTCGGCGCGAACGTTGCTGGCCGTGAGCGTATTAAGTAATGTCGACTTACCCGCATTTGTGTAGCCGACTATCGAAACGATTGGCAGTCCATTCCGGGTTCTTCCTTTGCGGCGCTCCTGACGCCTTTGTCGCTGCGCCTCGATCTCCCTCTCCAGGCGATGAATGCGATCGCGCACTCGGCGGCGATCGGTCTCCAACTTTGTCTCGCCCGGGCCCCTTCCGCCTATGCCGCCCGCGAGACGGGAAAAGGCCGAGTCCTGACCAGTGATGAGTCGGGGCAATAGATATTTCAACTGCGCCAGCTCCACCTGAATCTTCCCTTCTCGTGATTGCGCCCTTTGCGCAAAGATGTCGAGGATCAATTGCGGACGGTCGATGATTTTCAAGTCAGTGGCCTCCGAAAGCGACTTGACTTGCGCAGGCGCCAGTTCACGATCGAAGACGAGCATGTCAGCTCCCAGCTGAAGGGCACGAATCAGAAGTTCATCAAGCTTGCCTCGGCCCAGGACGGTACGAGGATCGATTGCCTGCCGTCGTTGGATAATCTTGTCTTGCACAACAACTCCGGCGGAGGTTGCCAGTTCGGAAAGCTCGGCCATCGATTCTTCAGCATCTGATAATGCACCAGTGGTAACTCCGACCAGAATCGTGCGCTCTCTAATCTCGGCCCGGTGGGAGACGCGACGATTCCGCGCCATTTCATCCTCGAGTGAATTGATTAAGGCAAGGAAATCCAGATCCAGTTGGGAAGGTATCCTCGGCTCAAGAAAAGCATAGGCCTCAGACCAGTTCATTTGTTGGAGTTCACCTGCGTGCATGGGTAGCAAGTGTGCAACTCGTATGAGGCCCGGAAGAGCTGTCTCCCGATCTACGTCGATCGCCGCCATTAGATCCAGGCGCAACAATGCCAGATCGGTCAAGTCATCCTGGGTTAGGTCTTCGCCGCGCAGATGCGTATGAACACAGCGGAGCCCGCGGAAGCGGCCGGTGGCCACGCGGATACGCTTGAAGTCAGGCAATTCGATGCCCCGGTTATCGCCTACCATAACGTGTTCGATATGGCCCTTGCGATCTATAAGGACACCAATCTGCCTGCGTATCTCGTGCGAAAGTTCTGCTATCTGCCGGGCAAATTCGGCGGTCAGAATCTGGTTCGGCGGGATACGCCGCGTGTAGAGTTTTTCTATGCGGCGCAGCTGATTGGGCTTTAGACCCAAAGTGTTTCCCAATACGCGACTAATCGAAATTGCTCCTCTCCTGCCTTGGACCACAAATATTGAACGCAACACGAGCGATCCTCTTAAATGTAACCGGAAATCGCGGTGCGTTGAAGATACAGTGGGATTGGCGCGAGCGGTGGATTTCGAACGCCCGTAAATCTTCTTTGATGTTGCTCTGCGAGGTCGCTTCGCTTATTCGCTTGAGCATTACCATTCGGGATTGCGAACTTCACGTTTCTCGAAAAACACTCGTTAACAAAAGTTATCGAGACCCACGGGAGCCGCTTTAGCGGGGCGATTATAACATAGCCGTAGAGATGCAAACATGGGTCTATTGCGCTTCAGTAGCGAGAATCGGCCAAGTGGTCAACGTTAGACATGCCTGTCACGGCGTCGTATCATTGAAAAGCCTTTCGTTTTACCTTCAAGCCCTTACCAAGTGGTGGTTGGGTTGGATTATGCCGCGGAGCCCAGTATGCGGCAGGTTTACTTCGGTATGAGTAGCCCAGGACCAACTATCAGGATAACCCCCAAGTCTGGAATTGCTGGCGGCGAAGTCACTATTGAGTGTGACGGCTTCGACACTGGCAATCCCGCTAGATGTGTGGTTTGGTTTGGGACCGAACGGGCTCACATTGTGGCCCTGGGTCCCCGCCGCGTGGTCGCCCTCGTGCCTGAGCTCAAACAGGGTGGATCCGCGGAAGTAATTCTGGAGAGTCCGGGCCAGCGGAGCCCGCCAGCGACCTTTGTAATAGGTAAGAGAATCGCTGAAGACCTTCATCCGGTGACGAATCCTGCTTTTGATCCCGAGGACGGAGCTCTCTTCGTAACCCGCTCAGGCTCACGCGGCGAGCAGCTGCCGGTGTCGCTGTTTCGTATAGAATTGAATGGCGAAGTTAGTGAATTCTCCGGTGACATCACCAACCCCACAGCAATCGCATTTGATGAGGCCGGACAGATGTTCGTTACCAGTCGCGTGGAGGGCACCGTGTACCGCGTCAACCCGTCTAGGGAAGCGGTAGCCTTTGTCAGAAATCTTGGAATTGCGACAGGAATGGCCTTCGATAGCGCCGGAACGATGTACGTAGGCGACCGCACCGGGACAATTTACAAGGTCAACGCTATCGGCGAAGAGAAGGCATGGGTCCATCTTGAGCCATCAGTGTCCGCTTACCACCTCGCTTTCGGCCCCGAGCATGCGCTCTACGTGACCGGACCATCGGTAACCAGCTTCGATTCTATATATCGCATCGATCAGCAGGGCGAGGTTGGGGTTTTCTATAAAGGTCTGGGACGGCCTCAGGGACTCGCTTTCGACGACCGGGGCAATCTCTATCTCGCCGCCGCACTTAAAGGACGCCGCGGCATCGTGCGTATATCTTCAGAAGGAGATGCGGAATTGTTTGCCGCCGGAATGAACCTGGTCGGACTAGTATTTAGTTCAAGGGGTGATTTGGTTGTAGCTTCTAATGACTCAGTTTACAGTTTATCTTTGGGGATTAACGGCACGCTTCTTGGTTAGTGCTAATTCAATTTTGGATTGCCGGCCCAATCTAAGATATTAAATGAATCGGTACCTCATGTAGTCTTGGTTGATTCTTACGGGCCGCGACGGCAAGATTTTCAGTTTTTGACACGTCATAAGGGCCATGTTAGTGTGAGCGAAATGTACTTATCACTAACTTTGTCACCGCTGAGCTAATGGGTATCGACAGCAACGCCATTGGCGAATTCATACTGTACATGGTCGCGCTGGTTTTTTCCTTATCTGTTCACGAGTCTGCTCACGCCTGGATGTCAAACAGGTTCGGTGATGACCTTGCCCGCCTGCAGGGTCGTATAAGTCTAAATCCGGCGTCGCATGTTGATCCAATCGGCACTCTCCTTTTTCCGGCCATCTCGTTTTTCACCGGCGCCCCCTTAATCGGCTGGGCCCGCCCGACTCCTGTGAATCCGCTAAAGTGGCGCAACAAGCGGGTAGCCAATTTCTGGGTCTCGGCGGCGGGAGTAATCTGCAATGCAATTATTGCCGTTAGCGCCGGGATCTTGATGCGTGGGTTGTTTGAAGTGAACTTGGTGGGTTTGAGAATGCATCCATTTCTCGGGTTGGGGGCAGTGACGAACAGTCAATCACTAATTGCCGAGGGAGCCGCCAATTTGCTCACGGGCCTGTTCCGACTTAACGTGGCCCTAGCTGTCTTCAATCTGCTGCCGATTCCACCCCTCGATGGCGGCAAGATTCTTGGAAGCCTACTGCCACCGAGTTTCGAGTCCAGCCTCGAGGCCCTTGAGCGCTTTGGTTTCCTGCTCCTCTTTATTGCCGTGTTCACAGGTGTTCTAGGAGTTATCTTTCGAATTGTTATGCCCGTAGTGTCTTACCCATTTACGATTGGTCTCTCTTGATTGCCCATGAAGAGAATTTTTAGCGGCGCCCAGCCCACCGGCAACATACATCTCGGGAACTATCTAGGCGCGCTGCGCAATTGGGTAACACTCCAACACGAGTACGAAAGCTTCTTCTGCATCGTCAATCTCCACGCCATCACTATCCCACAAGACCCCAAAGTGCTTGCCGAGAAGACGCGGGAACTGGCGCGCATCTATCTGGCCGTGGGGATCGATCCGGAAATCTCAACGATCTTCGTGCAGTCTGATGTTCCGCAACACGCCGAGTTGACTTGGATTCTCAACTGCTTGGCCCGCATGTCTGAACTCGAGCGGATGACGCAATTCAAGGACAAGTCGCGTAAGCAAAGTGAGAATGTCAGTGCCGGCTTGTTTGACTATCCGGTTCTGATGGCCTCCGATATCCTGCTTTACCAGACAGAGCTTGTACCCGTGGGAGATGATCAGAAGCAGCATCTTGAATTCACACGTGATATCGCGACGCGATTCAACCGGGATTTTGGCGACACGTTTCGCGTGCCTGAGCCATACATTCCGAAGGTTGGCGCGCGCATAATGTCACTCTCGGATCCGACGAAGAAGATGTCCAAGTCTGACGACGATGCGACTGGGTGTGTAATGCTGCTCGACGATCCTGACGCCGTGAACCGAAAGTTCAAACGCGCCGTGACTGACTCTGGAACGGAGATTAAATTCGACAACTCGCGTCCGGCGATCACGAACCTGTTGACAATCTACCAACTGCTAACCGGTCAACCGATTGTTGAGATTGAATCCCGTTTTGCCGGCAGGGGTTACGCCCAGTTGAAGCAGAATCTAGCCGATGTTACGGTTGAGTTTTTGCGACCCTTTCAGGACCAAGTGAAAGGAATCGGGGCTGAACATTTGAATCGCATTTTGCGCCAGGGTCGCGAGAAAGCAAGGCAGATTGCCGGGACTACGCTCGCCAACGCCTACGCGGCAATGGGAATTGTGGGAGCGTCTACCACTGACGAGTAGCAAAAGCATGGACGAAACGCCGGAATTAATTGAGCCGGGAACTAGGGAAGACGTCAACCTGTCCGCAACCTTAAACGTCGCGGGTTCCAAGCCGGAGCTTGTTGCCGATAGCCACAGTGACGATCTTAATATCGTCATGGGGGAATTTGAGGGCCCGCTGGACTTGCTACTGCACTTGATACGACAGGAGCAGGTGAGCATTTACGACATTCCTGTTGCTCACATCACGGACGAATACCTGCATTATTTGCAGGTTATGCAGAATCTGGACATGGCTGTGGCAGGGGATTTCTTGGTCATGGCTGCTACGTTGATCGAGCTTAAAACCAAGATGCTCCTGCCCCGGGATCCGTTCACCGAGCAGAAAGAGGAAGCGGATCCGCGCCATGAGTTGGTTGATCAGTTGTTGGAGTATCAAAAATACAAGGCGGCGGCGCAGATGCTCTGGTCGCGGGCAACAGTCGAGCGGGCTGTATTCAAGCGGGCGGAATTGGAGACCGATAAAAACAACCCAGAAGTTGTTGTGGGTGCCTTCGATCTACTCAAAGTGTTTCAGGAAATTTTGGCGCGACATAAGGACGAGGTACTGCTGGAGATCGAACGCGAAGAGATGTCGATGGCCGAAATGATTGAGAGGCTGAGGAACATGGTAATGTCGGCGGGTGAACTGAACCTGCGAGTGTTTTTCGAGCGGGCGCGTTCGCGTCGCGAGTTGGTGCTGGCTTTTCTTTCAGTGCTGGAACTCGTGCGGACGACTGAGATCAAGTTATTCCAACGGGAGACGTTTGGGGAAATCCTCGCCCGCGTTGCCAGTTAGCCCCAGAGGAGTGCAGCAGACTGACAGGTAAGGTGAACGAAGTGGCAAAACAACAGGGCACAGAACATGGGTTTGACGTTAACACTCTTATGGCCGAGGCCGATGGCGAACTAGACCCCGCTGAGTCTCATGAGGCTGATCGCGATGGAGCCGACTTGACCCCTCTTACCGTCCAGAGCACGGGAGAGAGAAAGGCGATAATCGAAGCATTGATCTATGTATCAGACGAGCCTTTGAATGCGAAGTCAATCGCCGAAGTACTGAACGAAGATCAGTCGGGAATTGATTCAGGAATCGCAAGCCTGGTCGAGGAGTTCAACGGACGTGCCAGCGGTTTGCAGTTGAGAGAGGTCGCCGGCGGGTGGCAATTTGCCACTCGTCCCGAGTATCACGAACACGTCCGCGCCTTTTTGAAATCGAGGCCCAGCGCAAAACTATCGCTCGCTTCCCTGGAAACCCTGGCAGTAATCGCTTACAAGCAGCCCATAACTGTCCCCGAAATTCTGGATATTCGGGGAGTGCAATCCCCATCTTCAATAAAAACCCTGCTCGACAAAAAACTCATCGTCGCCAAGGGCCGGAAAGAAGCGATTGGCCGCCCGATGATGTATGGCACGTCGAAAGAGTTCCTGATCCAGTTTGGACTGAAAGACCTTTCTGAATTGCCGAGCATCGAGGATTTTGACGATCTTGCGAGCGGCATAGTTTAGAAGGAGGCAGGAGCAGGCGGAAGGAAAGTCACCATACCTCCTGCTCCTGACTCCTGCCGACTCGTTATATGGAAGAGCGTCTACAAAAACTCATTGCCGCGGCGGGAATCGCCTCGCGTCGCCATGCCGAGGAGTTGATTACCTCGGGCCTGGTTACAGTGAATGGCCTAGTCGTAACCGAACTGGGAAGCAGGGCGGACGCCAAACGTGACCACATCAAAGTTCGGGGCAAGCTGATCAACCCGGTTCTGGCGAAGCGTGAAAAGGTTTATGTACTGCTGAATAAGCCGAAAGGTTATTTAACGAGCGTCTCCGACCCCGAGGGTCGTCCGTTGGTAACCGAACTGTTGCCTCCCACTTTGGGCCGCCTTCACCCTGTCGGTCGTCTAGACTTCAATACGGAAGGTCTCTTGCTGCTGACGAATGACGGCGATTTCACCAATTTCATCACCGCGGCCCGCAATCGTGTAGAAAAGGTTTACGAAGCAAAAGTGAAGGGTTTACCTCCTGAAGGCGCAATCGAGCGCATCAGGCGCGGTGTGTTACTCGATGACGGAACTAAGACAGCCCCTGCCAAAATTACTAAGACTGACCAAACCGGATCTAATGCCTGGTTTGAGGTGGTTCTCCATCAAGGTCGGAATCAGCAGATTAGACGCATGTTCGATGTGATCGGACATTCCGTCGTGAAGTTGCGGCGAGCGCGCATCGGTTCTATAAGGGATGACGATCTGAAACCGGGCTACTGGCGACTACTTAGGCCAGTCGAAGTCAGCCGATTGATGAAAGTCGAAGGCAAGAGCAAACCAGCTAGAGGAAGTCGGGAGCGCCCGGCCGGTCACGGTTCAGCCAGACGTTGAGGTAGAATAATCTCAGCTGAGGCGCGGGGTTTTTGTCAGGCAGGCATTCTTGCCTGTTCTTAATAGACAGGCGAGGATGCCTTTGTCGCGTGGAATCCGGTATTACTGGGAGCAAGATGGAATTTGAATTAAGCGAAGAGCAGAAACAGATAAAGATGAGCGTACGCGAGTTTGCCGAGGCGGAGATCGCACCTCACGTCATGGAGTGGGACGAAGCACAGCACTTTCCGATTGAACTAAAGCCCAAGCTTGCGGAACTCGGATTGATGGGCGTGATTTTCCCAGAAGAGTATGGCGGTGCGGGGATGGGTTATGTCGAATATGCGTCCATCATTGAGGAGTTGTCCCGGGTCGATGGCTCTGTGGGAATTTCAGTAGCCGCTCACAATTCGCTTTGTTCGAACCATATTTACCAGTATGGAACGGACGCTCAAAAGAGAAAGTATCTTGAACCCCTGGCTCGGGGAGAACATTTAGGGGCCTGGGGACTAACCGAACCAAGCGCCGGCTCAGACGCCTCCGGCACCAGGTCCACGGCAGTGCGACAGGATGGCGGATGGGTAGTGAACGGCTCGAAGAATTTTATTACCCACGCGATCCATGCCAATACCTGCGTCGCGTTTGCTGTCACCGATCGTTCGCAGAAGAACAAAGGAATTTCGGCTTTCATCTTTGAGAGGGGAATGAGGGGATTCTCGCCTTTCAAGAAAGAGAACAAGCTGGGGCTGCGCGCTTCGGAGACAGCCAGTGTTGTTTTCGAAGATTGTTATGTCCCCGATGAGAACCGACTGGGCGCAGAAGGTCAGGGGTTCATAAACGCCATGCAAATTCTGGACGGTGGTCGTATCTCGATAGCAGCTCTTGCGATAGGGATCGCCCAAGGGGCATATGAATCAGCCGTGCGATATGCGCAGGAAAGACAGCAGTTTGGCAAACCCATCTCCGAATTTCAGGCGATCCAATTCAAGCTGGCAAACATGGCCACGCAAATCGATGCCGCCCGTTTACTCATGTATCGCGCTGCCTGGTTAAAAGATCAGGGGAAGAAAACGACAAAGGAATCCTCGATGGCCAAGCTGTTTGCTTCCGAGATAAGCGTGAACGTTTGCGAAGAAGCTATCCAAGTGCATGGTGGCTATGGCTACACCAAGGACTATCCTCCGGAAAAATACTGGCGCGACTCAAAGCTCTGCACAATTGGTGAAGGCACGTCTGAGATTCAAAGGATGATAATTGCGCGAGAGATCTTGAGGCAGGCCTAAAGCATTCGAGATTTTCCGATGAGCGCTACTCCAGAAAAGTCTTCCCTAATCGAGCGGGTTGTTGCCGGTGAGACTCGAGCGGTGGCGCGCGCTATCTCCAAGGTGGAAGATGGCAGTGAAGACGCAGCTCAGTTAATGAAGGACATCTTCCCGCACACGGGACGCGGACTAGTTGTGGGAATAACAGGTGCGCCAGGGGCGGGAAAGTCGTCGCTCGTCGACAAACTTGCCTCGCTTTACCGGGACCGGAAGGAGCGCGTAGGCATTGTCGCTATTGATCCTTCCAGCCCGTTTTCCGGAGGGGCCATTCTTGGCGATCGGATCAGGATGCAAGCGCTGGGTCTCGATCCCGGAGTGTTTATTCGCTCGATGGCCACTCGCGGAAATCTTGGCGGACTTGCCCGAGCAACAGTGGATGCAGTTTCCATACTGGATGCTGCCGGATACTCGAAGCTCGTGGTGGAAACGGTCGGCGTGGGACAGGATGAGGTCGAGATCGTTAAAGCTGCGGACGTGTCAGTGGTGGTGCTGGTCCCGGGAATGGGGGACGATATTCAGGCGATCAAAGCCGGGATTATGGAGATTGGAGATATTTTCGTGATTAATAAGGCCGATCGAGAGGGAGTTTATAGCACCGAAAAAGAGCTGGAGGCCTTGTTATCGCTTTCCGGCCGGGAGGATGGATGGCAACCGCCAATCGTCAAGACGATAGCGACAGAGAGTAAGGGTATTGACGATTTGGCAGTGGCGATTGAAAGTTATCGAGACTTCCATTTTAGGACGAATTTGGGAACCCAGCGGAGACGTGCGATAGCTCGATGGCGAATACTGGAACTCCTGCGGGATCGGTTGCTCGCGCGAACCCTGGCCTCAGATTCCGCATCTGACACACTCGACCGTCTTGCCGAGGAGGTTGCCACGCGCCGGAGCGACCCTTATTCTGCTGTGGAAGAGATTATAGAAGGCAGTAGGCATAAAGCAGCAGGCGAAGGCGGCGCACAGACAACGGACCATTCAACGACCCTTGATTAGTTTATGAAGATCGACCACATAGGTATTGCCACGCGACAATTGAAAGAGGCAACCGCATTCTGGCAAGACGCTCTGGGCCTTAGAGTCGAATCCACGGAGGTCGTTGGCGAACAGGGAGTGCGCATCGCGATGCTGCCTATTGGCGAAACTCATATCGAGCTTTTAGAGCCGCTGACCCCGGAATCGCCAGTGGGAAAGTTTCTGGATAGGCAGGGCCCCGGTATTCATCATATTGCGATTCAGGTTGACGATATTTGCGCGGCGTTGGGGCAACTGAAAGAAAAGGGCGCACTGTTGATTGACGAAACGCCTCGTATCGGCGCCGGTGGTTGTCTTATAGCTTTTATTCACCCCTCATCAACGAATGGCGTGCTGATTGAGTTAGTGCAGCTGCAACAGGTTTCAACTTTGGAAAGGAAAGTATTTTGACATCAACAACAAAAGCATGGATAGCTGCCGCCGTCGCGGTAGTTTTTTCGGTGGGATTGATTGCGTGGCAGGTTAAAGCCAGGCGCACCGAGGCCGTCAATCTGAATTCTGAAGACATGGCACTGATTGCCGAAGACCAGCCGCCTCAGTTTCGCAGTCGGCTGGCTTCGGATGAAGCAACCCGTAAGGATTTTGCTGAGAACCTCCGCAGTTTGTTGGCAGTTGCCGAGGAGGCGAGGGCCAAGGGAGTAGGTGGCAGGCCCGACATGAAACGCCAGCTTGATCTCGTGCGAGCGGTGGTCATCGCGGAAAACTACATGAAGTCGCAAGGGGCGCAGGCATCTTCGAACGCCACAGAGCCTGAAGTTGAAGAATTTTTTAAGGACCCCGTCAATGTGGCTAAGTTTGATCAGTTTATAAATGATGCCAAGTCGAAAAATCCCCAACTGGCGAGCGGTCAGATTCCTGAAGAACAAATCAAACAGGTGCGAAGTCAGTTGGGTCAGGTGCTGATAGGCGAACGTAAAGGAATTGCTGCCGGGGTAGAGAAGAAGCGCAGTGTGCAATTGCAGATCATGCTCGAGCACGCTCGCATGCTAGCGCAAACCTACGCTCAGGAGCAGTTGGCAGAGAAAATGAAAGCCACTGATGAGGAAATTGATGCCTATGTGACTAAGCACCCTGAACTTGACCCTAAGCAAAAGCGCGGGAAGGCCGACGAGATTTTGAAGAGAGCTCGTGCTGGGGAAGATTTTGCGAAGTTGGCGACCGAATTCTCAACCGATGGAAGCAAAGCAAAAGGGGGCGACCTCGGCTGGTTTGGGCCCGGTCAGATGGTGCCGGAGTTTGAGAAAGCTGCGTATGCTTTGAAGCCCGGCGAGATCAGCGACGTGGTTGAGAGCCAGTTTGGCTACCACATCATCAAACTCGAAGATCGTCGCACGGAGATGAAAGAAGGCAAAAAGGAAGAACAGGTTCACGCTCGCCACATTTTGATTGGCGAAGGTGGTAAGACCGACAACCCCTTCGCGCCGCCAAAGGGCGGACGCGATCAGGCGCGCGCCGCTGTGGAGCAGGAAAAGCAGAAGAAGGTTGTCGACGACATCGTAAAGCGTTCGCACGTAACCGTTGCCGAGAGCTTTCAAGTGAAGATGCCGGCGGCGCAGGAGATGCCGGCTATGCCGCCGCAATTTGCTCCGGGCCAGGAAGAGGCGGTAGAAGCTCATCCTGCGGAGCCTGCGCAAAACCAGGAGAAGCCAAAGTCTGGGGGCTCAAAGACTAGCCCGAAGCCGCGCCGGAAGGGAACCACCCGGCAATAATTCCGCATGCAGTTTGGCGATTACCGATTCGAAATAGTGCCTGACACCGAGTTTCGCCTCGACGGAGGAGCGATGTTCGGCGTGGTCCCGCGCAATCTCTGGTCGAAAGTGTGCGCGCCCGACGATCAGAACCGGATCCGGATGAACATGAACTGCGTGTTTATTGAGACTGGTTCTGAGCGAATACTTATCGAGACAGGCATTGGCGAGAAATTCTCAGAGAAGCAAACGCGTATCTATGGCATCACACGTGAGCGACCCTTGGCAGATTCGTTGCGTGGTATAGCGGGAGTGGGTCCGGAAGCAATAACGATCGTTATCAATACCCACCTGCATTTCGATCACTCAGGCGGAAACACGGCGTGGGATAAGGATGGCAAACCTATTCCGGCTTTTCCGAATGCCAGGTATCTTGTCTCTCGCGCTGAGTTTGAGCATGGCCTACACCCCACCGAACGCGACCGAGCAAGCTACCTGCCCGAGAATTGGGTGCCAATTAAAGAAAACGGACAGCTGGAGTTGAGGAAAGCAGACTACGAGGTGGTTCCTGGCCTGCATATGGAAACGCACGCCGGACACAATCGAACAATGCAGTGTTGGCGTCTGCAGCAGGACGGTCGCACCATCTTCGGTTTTGCTGATTTAGTGCCGATGAGAGCCCACATATCGCTTCCGTGGATCATGGGCTACGATCTCTATCCGGTAGAAACGCTCGAGGCTAAGAAAAGACTACTGCCGCAGGCGGCGCGCGATGGCTGGGGTTGCCTGTTCTATCACGACCCGGACTTGCCACTTTGCAAGTTGTCAGAAGAGAACGGCAAACTGCGTGCCCTAGACTATAGTCCTTAGTGACCGGCCCGGGGGTCCGCCTCAGAGTTAGGCAAAGGACCCGATAAGCAAGGGCAGACAGGTAGTTTATTCCCCTACCAGAGAATCATGGGCACAGCCAAAATCGGAATCATCGGCGGTAGCGGACTGTACCAGATGCCGGAACTGAAGGACGTTGAGGAGATCAGAATTGACACTCCTTTCGGCAGCCCTTCAGATGCGTTTATTATTGGGACGCTGGAAGGGCAGCGAGTTGCTTTCCTGCCGCGACATGGGCGAGGGCACCGCTTCACGCCCACCGAGGTACCTTTCCGAGCAAATATCTACGGCATGAAATTGCTGGGCGTTGAACGCGTGCTTTCAGCTTCTGCCGTTGGATCGCTGCAAGCAGAATACGCGCCGCTGGATATGGTGATCCCGGATCAGTTTTTTGACCGCACGCGAGCCCGGGCTCGCGAGTCGACCTTCTTCGGAGAAGGTATCGTCGCGCACGTGACCTTGGCGCATCCTGTCTGCCATGATTTGGGCGACGTGCTCCATGAGTCTTGTAAAGCAGCTGACGTCAAGGTGCATCGCGGTGGCACCTATCTTTGCATGGAAGGGCCAGCATTCTCGACCTTAGCGGAATCAAACGTTTATCGCGCGTGGGGCATGGACATTATTGGGATGACGAACCTGCAGGAAGCGAAGCTAGCTCGTGAGGCAGAGATTTGCTACGCCACCCTGGCCCTCGTAACAGACTACGATTGCTGGCATTCCGGGCACGATGCGGTAAGCGTCGAGACCGTGGTGGAGTATTTGAATAAGAATGTCCGCAACGCCCAAGTCGTAATGAAAGAGGCGGTAAAGCGAATCGCCGAGCTTCCCCGGAGTTGCAAGTGTGGGTCGGCCCTCAAGAACGCAATTTTTACCGCTGCCGAACTTTGGCCGCAGACGACAACGAAGAAGCTGGAAGCAATAATCAGAAAGTACGCTGCATCGTGAGTTGAGCGGCGGGCGCTGCTCGCCGAAGCAATTCGGAACTTAGGTCTGAGGAAGTTATGAGAAAGAATCTTTTGCAAGTCGCATTTCTAATGTTAGCACTGTTGCCTTGTGCGCCTTCGGTCTCCGCGCAAGGTAAAGCGAAAACCGGGCCGGATCCTTCTACGATTCGCGATCCGGATCTCGAGAAGGATTCCCTACACAATCTGGAAGTAGCCCGCAACTATTTCAAACTTAAGAAGGCCTACGTCGCGGCGCTAAAACGCTGCGAAGAGATTATTGCCGGCAATCCAAATTTTGCCCGAATCGAAGAAGCCCTGTTCATGGCGGGCGAGAGCAGTCTTTTTTTGGCTCAGAATAAGGGCAAGCAAAATTCTTCTCTTTACGTGAATTATGATGGCACTAGGAAACGAACGCTATCGGCTGAGGAATTCAGGGAGTTGGGACGCGAATACCTGACGCGGTTAATTACCGATTACCCTAAAAGTGATTTTCGCAAACAAGCTGAAGCAGATCTCGCTGCGCTGGGCAGCGCCAAAGTAAATAGGGAAAGCAGAGAGCAGTAGGCAGTTGGCAAAAAGCCGGATCCGAGATCTAAGATCTCAGGCTTGAGATTCGAAAAAGTTAAAACAAAGACCCCCATGTCTCTCCTTGTTGTTGGCTCCGTAGCCTTTGACGCCGTAGAAACTCCGTTTGGCAAATGCCAGCAGATGCTCGGCGGTTCGGCATCTCATTTCTCGATCTCGGCCAGCTATTACACTAACGTTCGTATTGTCGGCGTGGTCGGCGGCGATTTTAGCGAAGCGGAACAGGAAGTATTTGATGAACACGGTATCGACACCAGTGATCTCGAACGTGTCTCTGACGGGAAGACCTTTCGTTGGCGAGGTCGCTACGACTACGATTTAAATGTCGCCCACACCCTCGACACCCAACTAAACGTCTTCGCCGAATTTAAACCAAAACTATCCGCGGACTCGAAGAAAGCTCGGCTTGTTTTCCTCGGAAACATTCAGCCAGATCTGCAACGCGAGGTGCGAGAGCAAATCCCGAATGCCGAGCTGGTCGCTCTCGATACGATGAACCTTTGGATCGAGACGGCCAGAGATTCGCTGCTGCGCACCATCAAGGGAGTTGATGTCGTCATCATTAATGATGCTGAAGCGCGGCAGTTAACAGGGATTCCTAATCTCATCAAGGCGGCCAGGACGGTTCTATCATGGGGACCGAGGGCGCTAATCGTGAAGCGAGGCGAATATGGAGCGGCATTGTTCACGGCCCAGAGCTACTTCGCAATCCCAGCCTATCCGCTCGAATCGGTTTTTGATCCCACTGGAGCGGGGGATACTTTCGCAGGCGGTTTCATGGGCTACCTCTCCAGCCAAGAGAAACTAGACGAAGCAGCCATGCGGCGCGCGATGATCTTCGGTTCCGTGATGGCTTCATTCAACGTGGAAGAGTTTGGCACCGAACGCGTGCGACGACTGACCCACGATGAAATCAACGACCGCTTTCGCGCCTTCAAAAAGATGACCCACTTTGAAGAGATTCCATTTAGCAAGGCCGCGACAGATGATAAGTGACAAGTGACAGGTAAATCTTTATCCTGTCACCTGTCACCTGTCACCTGTCACCTGTCACCTGTCACCTGTCACTGGGAGGGTTCATGTTTTGTCCTATTTGCGAAGCCGAGTATCAGCCGGGTATAACGCGTTGTCCCGACGACAACACTGAACTTGTGGGACGTCTAAATCCCGCCACGGCTTCCGACGATAGCGAAGCGCGCTTCTTGCCGCTGCACAAACTCGGATCGCCTGTCGAAGCCGAAATGGTGAACGACATTCTAACGCAGAATGGAATTCGCTCTATGGTGAAATCGGGAGGCGCGGACGCGCTCTCACCCCTGCTGTCCGCTACTGCGGAAGGCAGCATGGTGCTTGTTGATGAGCGCGACTTGGATCGCGCGCAGGAACTATATAGCGCGTTCTTCGGCGGTGACACGACACCGCTAACTGGTACGGTGGGCGACGAGGACGAGGAGAGCGATGACATTGAGACGCGGTGAAGGACCACCGCGGAAAGGCCTACTCAGCGGGGTGACAACTGAATCATCGGACCCAATCATGATACTGATGACCGCTGCGGACGTCGCAGAGGCGAATAGGCTCGCCGAAATGCTGGTTGGCGCGCAGCTGGCTGCATGCGTTCAAATCTTGCCGCACGTGAATTCCGTATATCGCTGGAAGGGAATGATCGAGCGTGAGACCGAGGTTTTACTCATCGCCAAGACGGCCCGTTCGAAATTTGAAAAGGTTGAGCGTGAGGTGCGGGCGCTTCACAGTTATGAGACCCCCGAGATTATTGCCTTACCAATAACCGCCGGATCTGCCTCTTACCTTAAGTGGCTCTCAGCCAGCCTCGATTCCCAAGTTAGCTAAGTACCTAATCACATTCCGATCCTTTTTTATATTGCAAGGGAGCTGGCGGAATCTTAGATCTATCTGTAAGTATCTTGTGTCGGTCTTTCTGCTTAGAGCCACGGCAGATCTGACCGGGCGGCTACCGCTCGCCGTTCTGACGGGCAGGTTCTCACAGAATTGAAACTGTCACCTCGCCTCCAGTTCTCGGTAGTCATCCGCTAGCGTTTTATCGAGAACGCGCAGTGAGCTTTGGCTATTGATTACAATCTGAACAACTTCTGCGGGCGAGTCGGTCACATGCAGAAGCTTTAAATCCTGCTCGGAGATCTTTCCTTCTTTCAAGGCGAAGTCTCGGATCCAGTTCAATAGGCCGGTCCAGTACGCTGAACCGAATAGCACCACTGGAAAGTTACGGATCTTGCGAGTTTGAATCAGAGTGAGCGCTTCAAAGAGCTCATCAAGAGTCCCGAAGCCCCCGGGGAAGATGATGAAGCCGAGGCTATATTTGACGAACATCATCTTGCGGACGAAGAAGTAGCGGAAGGTCAGGGAACGCGTCAGATACCGGTTGGGCCCTTGTTCGAAAGGAAGTTCGATGTTGCAGCCGACCGAAAGTCCCCCGGCTTCAAAAGCCCCTTTGTTCGCGGCCTCCATCATGCCTGGTCCGCCTCCAGTGATTACGACGAATCCCTCACGCGCCAGCAGCGCCGCGGTTTCTTCCGCAGCTTTGTAGTACGGATCCTCGGGCTTGATGCGGGCGGAACCAAAAAGAGAAATACCCCGGGTGAGGCTGGCGAGTTCATCAAACCCCTCAACGAATTCACCCATAATGCGAAACACCCGCCAGGTGTCGGTGTGGGTAAATTCATCACTGCGCGGACTCTCGAGAAGCTGTTCGTCCTGGGTCGGGTGCGGATGACGCCGTTCTGCCTGCCGCCGTTCAGCTTCCGTTGGCTTTTTCATCACGCCTCCTTAGGTGGCACAGACTTCGGTTTGTGACCAATGAGCCCGGATTCGCTTCCATTGCTAGCAGACGGTCTTTTGCGACGCCCAGACTAAGTCTATGTCACTTACATTCCCATGATGTTGTAACCGCAGTCCACATGGATCACCTCCCCGGTGATTCCGGATGAGAGCGGGCTGCACAAGAAAAGTGCTGTATCACCAACCTCACGTGCCTCCACATTACGGCGCAGCGGCGCCCGCTCGGCGTGATGCTTCATCATGGATGTGAAATCCGAGACGCCGCGAGCAGAAAGGGTCTGAATAGGACCAGCACTGATCGTGTTAATGCGGATGTTACGCGGCCCGAGATCGAGTGCCAGGTACCGAGTGCTGGCCTCCAGGGCTGCCTTCGCAATTCCCATAACGTTGTATCCAGCGACCACTTTTTCTGCACCGTAGTAAGTCATCGAGACGAGGCTGCCACCTTCGGTCATTAAAGGAACTGCAGCACGAGCAAGTTGAGCCAGCGAATACGCGCTGATTTCGAGCGCTGCTACGAAGGCATCCCGGCTTGTATCAAGATATTCGCCTTCTAGTGCTTCTCTCGGGGCATAGGCGATGCTGTGAATGAGAAAATCCAGCCGGCCAAATTCTTCACCGACGCGCCGAAACGTCTCGTCCACTTCATCTTGCTTGGTGACGTCGCACGGCAAAATTAGTGAATTAGGCATGACGTCACGAGTTAGATTGTCGACATTCTGTTTGAGACGTTCGCCCTGGTAAGAAAACGCGAGACGCGCGCCGGCTCCGTGTAATGAAAGAGCAGTCGCCCAGGCGATCGAGCGTTTGTTTGCGACACCGAAAATGATTCCGTATTTGTTTTGCAACATAGGTCCAAAATCAAAAGTCCAAGGTCCAAGGTCCAAGGTCCAAAGTCCGCGAATCCAAATCGTCTTTGGGTGTTGGATGTTGGACCTTGGACTGATTACGCCGCTTCACTTTCCGGCTTACCAGTCAGGAGTCGTTTGTAATCACCGCTTTCTACCCACTTCAAAATCTCCGACACGCGCCAGACTGGAAAGGGGTGGCTAAGACCGGCGGTGATAACGTCAGCCCAAAAACGGTCGAGAGCTTTGGCGTCGTAGTTCCTTTCGAAGTCACGGGCTTGACCGAGAAACCGCTCGTAGTCCACCTTGGAAGCGTATGTTCCGCCTGCCAGTTTCATCATTGTTCGACCGATCACGTTTGCGTCTTGAGTTACGAGTAGCGCCGCGCGATCACAGGAAAGCTCTGCGCGTCGAGCCCAGGCAAGTAAGGCCGTCCGCATGGTTAAGGTCAGCAGCTCTTTGACGATTCCGGTCAGTGGAGATGCCAGGACCGCGGTCTTGGCCAGATATTCAATTAAGCGCGCGGCCGTGAGGTAAAGAACATGTTCGGCGTGGATGTGACCGACTTCATGCGCGACTACCGCCAGTACCTCCTCATCGCTCAAGCGCTCGATGAGCTGCGAATAGAGGACAATCACAGGACGCTCTACACCGCCTGTAAACGCGTTGGCCACAGGGCTCTGTTGTACAAAGAGGTCTGGAGTTTCGACGCCCAGAGTGTTGCAGGCAATTGTCAGCTTGGCATGAAGATCAGGGCATTGTTCCCGTGTCACCTTGACGGCACTGGCTGTGAAGATGACTCGAATAGCCGATTCTCCAGTTACGACCAGTAGTTTCTTGAGTGCGGAATCAATGCCCGGAATGGCTTTCAGGGCGGCGAGCGCGCGGCTATCTGCCGGGTGAATATATTGCTCCTTATTCAGGTTGGCAAATTTCTTGTGCGGCTCATTGGAAAGCAGCAGCCGGCAACGCCCGCAGCGAGGCTCACTGCTTCCTGGTTTCGTTTGGTTGCGCTGGCCGCAGTAACGGCAGCGCACAAACTCTGTCGTCTCGAGCTCTGAATCTGAGTCCGCCATTTTCTTAACAAGAAGTGCCGGTTAGTGCCCGCAGTATGGTTCAACGGTTGCTACTGTAGCAAGATGTAAATTCAACGTTAACGAATAATCCGTTCCCGCGTGTAGGAACAATTGCCTTCTAACGATCCCAATTGCATGCCCAACCTTTCTGACTCTTGCTTAAGCTTTCGACTAATGTTTGAAGTGACGAATGCCAGTGAAGACCATTGCGAGGTCATGCTCATTTGCGGCGGCAATCACTTCCGCATCGCGCATTGAGCCGCCGGGTTGTATAGCGGCCGAGATCCCATGTCGAGCGGCTTCGTCAATACCATCACGAAAGGGAAAGAACGCATCCGACGCGAGCACTGAACCTTGTAAAGGAAGTTGAGCGCGCATCGCCCCAATCTTTACCGAATCAATGCGCGACATCTGCCCTGCACCGATCCCGACACTCTGCCCATCGCGCGCATACACGATTGCATTCGATTTCGTGTGTTTACAGACAATCCAGGCGAAAAGCAGGGCACGGATCTCATCTTCCTTTGGCTGCCGCTTACTGACAATCTGGAGATCTTTCTCCGTTAGCTTGCGAATGTCGCGCGTTTGCACGAGCATGCCACCACTAATCTGCTTGTACTCCAGTTCGCCAGCCGCTTCCGAAGTCCCCGGACGTAGGACTCGCAGATTCTTCTTCGCGCGCAAAATTTCAAGAGCACTTGTAGAGTATTCAGGCGCGATTATCACTTCCGTGAAAATCTCAGTCACCGCCCTGGCTGCTTCGTCGTCCACAGTTCGATTAAAAGCAACGATGGCCCCGAAAGCTGAAACCGGATCAGTAGCTAAGGCACTTCGGTAAGCTTCCGCCGCGGTTCCGCCTTGCCCGACTCCAGCCGGATTTGTGTGCTTGATAATCGCACAAGTTATGCTTTTAAAATCGCAGACGAGTCGCCAGGCAGCATCGGCATCGACATAGTTGTTGTAGGACATCTCCTTGCCACCGAGCACTTGGGCGCGCGCGATCCCACCGGTCTCCTCCGCCGAGTAGAGGGCGGCCCGCTGATGCGGATTCTCGCCGTAGCGCAAATCAAATTGCTTTCTGCCTGACAGCACGATGCCATCCGGGAAGGAGTCCTGCGCATCTGAGCGGACTTGATCCGCCGAATTTCTGACACTCTCCGTCCCAAACGATTGAGTCGAGCGCATCTTCTCTCGTGTTAAATAAAAATGCTGATCTACCTCATCCAAGGCTGCGTCCGAGAGCGGGTTCTTTTCAAGCGTATGCACCGTCGAGCTCAGATAGTCGACGATAGCACGGTCGTACTTCGCGGTCTGGATGAACGCCAGCCGTGCGAGGCGGGCGCGCGTCGAGAGCAAAAGCGAACCACTGTTCGACTGCAATTCTTTTGTGACCCTCCCGTAGAGCGCGGGAGAGACGAGGACGGCTACATCGTTGAAATTCTTAGCGGATGAGCGAACCAGGGCCGGCCCGCCGATATCGATTTGCTCGATTGCGTCGCCAAGCGTGACTCCCTCGCGAGCAACTGTCTGTTCAAATGGATAGAGATTCACTACGACCATGTCTATGGGCTCGATGCCCTGTTCCCGCATCGCTGCCTGGTGCGCCGGGTTGTCTCTAAGAGCAAGCAAACCGCCATGAATTCGTGGGTGCAGAGTTTTAACCCGTCCGTCCAGTATTTCCGGGAATCCGGTTAGGTCAGCGACTTCGCGAACTTCGATGCCCGCTTTTCTCAGAACTTTCGCCGTGCCTCCAGTACTGATGATCTCAACCCCTAATCGCCTCAAGTCCCGCGCGAACTCAGGGATGCCCGTCTTATCTGAGACGCTGATCAATGCTCTACGTATGAGCCTCAGTCCCGGATCGTCGTTTTCAGTCATTTTGGTTCGAATGCGACGGGATGAGATATCCTAGTTTGGATTCTTTGTAATCTTGGACGGCAGATGCACAAAAAAGTCGTGCGAACGAGAATAACCCAAACGTCCTACTGAATACTCGAGGCCGCGAGGTACAAGGCTAAGAGAGAAGCGATGCCTGCGTCCGTCGCGCGCTGTTTCACTAATGTAGAATCCTAGCAGATACTGGCTCCTTAAATCTTCTTCAATCGACTGGAAAACCGGGGTTAGATCGTTAGTCTTATTCAGTTTGAGCGCATCATGGGAGTCTCCCGCCAAAAAATATTTTCCGCCAGTTCTCTCGGCAAGTTCGCGAAAGCCTCTGGACGGAGGACGCACAGCAAGTCGTCCTTCGCGCGGCTCAAACAGCGGCAAATGAATCAGGTAGAATGACACACGTTTCTCTAAGGCCGTCTCAATCACAGCACTGGCTTTGGTTTGACTCGCATTGTCGAGCCCGTCGCTAAACAGCACAACTATGTGACGCTCAGCTCGCACGCGGGGAAGCTCATCAAACAGCTTAAGTGCTCTTGCGGCCGCATCGAAAATGGCGGTGCGTTGGTTCGCACTGGCGGCGAAACTGAATGCCGCGCGTGCCGCTGCGGGGTCGCGACCAAAAGGGACAACTAGGGACGAGAATTCCGCAAAACGAAGAACCGCGACACTTGAACGTTCACTGAAGCGACCAAACAGGGCTACCGCAGCGTCGCGCTGCTGGGAAATGATTTCGCGCAAGCTGCCGGATTGGTCGAGCGCGAAAACGATAGCTATCCGGTCGGCGCCGGGAGCGAAATACAGACCAGCAGTGATCTGGTCCTTGTCCTTCAGCGCCAGGTCGCTTTGTTCTAAACTCTTTACATTCTGTCCCCGCTTATCTCTGATGCGGATGGGGAAGAGTAGTAGATCAGTTCTGACACTTATAACCTCATCCTCCTCAGTGATGTCCTGAGCTAGTGACGTCACCGGCAGTGATGCGATGATAGAAAGGAGAGTACAGGAAAGAAGAACAAGAGATCTGCGCAACGACAGCGATAGCGATCGTAAACAAACCAAATCTTGAATTGGGAGATTTTTATTGCGTGGTTCGGAGGGCACGAGCATGCAGCCAACCCGAGCTATATGAAGAAGCGCCCCAAAAACAGAATGCTCAGGATGATCAAAACCGTGATGACGATGATCTTAACTAGACTCAAAGCAGTGCTCGGCGAATTAAACCTCGAAGAGGGGCTACGGGAATTCGTATTTTACGTGCGTAATTAGCCACTGTCAACGAAACGCGCTGGCGATTCGACTGAGCGATTTTGATTCTAGTTTTCTGCTTCCGCCCGCTGCGATTGAGTAGGCGGGGGAAAGCGGGGGGCTCCTCTTATTTGAATGTAATCCCAAGGCTGAGCCAAAGGGGGCGAATGACTTGGAAGAGCCGCCTAGAAGAATCGTAGGGTGTAAGTAACCCGCAACCCTCTACCCATTTCGGGCGCGAACTCCTTGATAAAGGACAGGTGGTTGCGATAAAGCCGGTCACCGAGGTTGAAAGCATTAAACGAGATGATATGAGCAGCGTGTTGCCGCGCAATCAAGTAAGAACCGGAGATTCCAAAAGCGGTGTAGCCAGCCGTCCTGGTCTCATTGGGGAAAAGTCTCGTCTGGTCCTGAGCCATCGTCACTTCGGGGTTCAGTAGCAGGCTTTTGTATCGCAATTCCAGCCCGACTTTGCCTCGCAGAGGTGGAATGCGCGGCAGAGGTCTGCCGGTCGAAACTAGTTCAGCATTCACATAGTCCGCCCCTAGATTGAGCCAGATGCTAGGATGTAATCCAATATCAACCTTGGCTTCGGTCCCCGCATAGCGGGCATTTCCCTGCAGGTACTCCGCGATTATCAGGTTCGATTCTTCGTCCACTTCTCCGGTGGGTGCCAGGAAAACAAAATCTTTAATGCGATAATAGAATCCGTTCGCTTCGAAGCGGAGTCGCTTTGATGAATGACGAACTCCGAGGTCCACACCGTTACCAAGCTCACGTGTCAGATTGGGATCACCAATCTCGAAAGCCAGATTGCCAGGATGCGGTCCCAGGTTGTAGAGCTCCTCGAGCGAGGGAGCGCGGTAGGAATGCGAGTAGTTGGCGACTAGTGCCCCACCGCTCCAGGTTGGAACTCGAACGCCAAGCGCGCCCGAAACTCCAGTAAAACTTCGACTGGGGAGAACTCCCCTAGCATCAGTTGCTGTGGGATTGTAGCGATTGGTCTCGACGCGTCCGCCGAATTGCAAAGAAGCTCGCTCGAAATTTAGTGTCTGAAGAGTGAACAGAGCGAAGGCATTGTGCTTTGTGGGTGGAGCAAGAGCTTCCTCGCCCAGTGCATTAAAATCTCGGTGCTGACCCCAGAAACCGAAGCGGCCTGATAAGCGACCACTCTTTCGCTGCTCGAACATCCCGCGGTAAAGGGAAGTCTTATTAATGAAGAGGGTGCCAACCTCGCTGGTGACTGAATTGGTTTCGGAGTGCTTATAATCGTTATACTGCACCGAGAAGTTTCCGGCCTCCACAAACGACTGCGCCTCTCGGAAGCCGCCATTGAATTGAAAACTGTGCCGGCGCGGATTCAGGTTGACGATCTCCGGATCTTCCTCGGCAGGGTCAAAGGGGATGCCATAACGCCGTTTGTCGAACTGGTAATTGAAGCTGAAGAAACCCTTCTCTGGGTAGTAGCCGACGCCGGCGGACACATTGCCCTCACGAGTGAAGGAGTTTCTCACCTCCCCGATCGGCGAAGTGTAGTCGCCCGCCCGTTGACCACCACCATTAGCCCAGAAGAGCCACCGTTCCGTTCCAAACTCAACACCGGCAGTGCTGCCTGCCTGGCGGCTATTCGTGCCCCCGACCGCAGTAAAGTAGCCATTGAGTCCTTTGTGCGCGCTGTCGTGGCCGGTGATAGCGTTCACGACCCCGCCGATAGCGTTGCTCCCGTACAGCAGCGAGGCCGGACCCTTAACGATTTCAATCCTTTCCACTGTCAGGACATTGATTGGCTCGGCGTGATCGCCCGATTGGAAACCCAGCCCCCCAATCCTGTTGCCATCCTGCAGAACAAGTACGCGGTCACCATCAAAGCCGCGAATAACAGGCCGCGCCGTGCCAGGGCCAAAACTTCGTTTCGAAACTCCCAATTCGCCGTCCAGTGCTTCGCCAAGGGATATCGAGCTTTTCTTTGCCAAATCAATGGAGCCAATTACTTCCACGGACTGAATAGAACTGGAGACGGCTTGCTCCGTGCCGCTCGCCGAAACCGTGACTTGCTCCGACACCCCACCAAGCTCCACGCGAAAATCAAGGGTCGCAGTTGCACCTGCGGCAACAGCGACGGTCTGTACGATGTCCGGAACGCGATCCAAATGGGCTAGAACCTCGTACCTGCCCGGCAAGAGGTTTTTGAATTCGTATTTCCCTTGTTCATCGCTACCAACAGTCCGCTTCAACTGCATTATAGTAATGAGGACGTTGTGTATCGGCTGGCCACTTTCACCTAGAGTTACCGTTCCTCTTAGAGTGGCGTTTGTCTGGCCAAATCCCGTCAAACTCAACAACGAAACGAAGGCGACTATAACCGCGAGGCGTAACCCCTGGTTTGAAGCCTTTACCGCAAAATCATTAATCATGGCGTTTACCTCTCCAAAATAATCCAACGAATGAAAAACTGGACTGCCGTCGCGATGGATAGACAGCCACCAGCCTATTGCCGGTGGGTTGTCGTCATAAGCTGTCTCGCTAAAAGGCAGATGGATTAGGAAGTAAATGGAGGAGCGCGACCTTTTTGTGGCGCGCTGGTCTGGGATTTGAAAGCTATCGCGGGAGGTAGTCGAAGCTCGAGT
>JACCSP010000307.1 GCA_013812905.1 Pyrinomonadaceae bacterium | reverse complement strand
TCGGGATGATCGAGGCCGGTATTGGCGCGGTGGACACCAAAGACATGGACGCACGGCTGCGGGCTATTGAGGAGTATGCGGCGGAGTGTTCGATCATCAAGGTTGCGCTTTCGGAATACTGCGACTTTGTGGCCGACGAGATGGTCCAGATTTACGGTGGCTACGGCTACTCAGCCGACTATCCGGCTGAGCGCGCTTACCGCGATTCACGCATCAATCGCATCTTCGAAGGTACGAACGAGATCAATCGACTGTTGATACCAGGCCGTTTAATGAAGAGTGCGCTAAGCGGCAACCTGCCGTTGCTGCCGGCAGCGCAGGCGCTGATGGACGAAATACTTTCTCCTCAGATGTCGGGGCTCGACGATAACGAGCAGGTGTTGGTGGCTGAGCAGAAACTGACTAAGAATGCCAAAAAAGTAGCGTTGATGACGCTCGGTACCGCAGCACAAAAGTACATGACTAAGTTGGGGGACCAGCAGGAAATCCTGATGGGTATTGCGGACATCATTCTGGACACCTACGCGATGGAGTCGGCGATTCTCCGGACGCAAAAGCTTGCTGCATCCGAAGGTGAAGAGGCTGCGGCGAGATATATCGACATTACGCGCGTCTTCTGCAATGACGCTGTCGAACGCATCGAAGCGCGCGCCAAGAATACTCTGGCGGCGATGTCTGAAGGCGACGAGCTGCGCACCCTCCTTGCAGCTTTACGCCGCTTCACCAAGCTGACGCCAATGAATACAGTGACAGCGCGCCAGCGCATCGCGGACGTCGTGATTGAGGCGAACAAGTACGTGTACTAGGATTTGAGATCTCAGATTTTCAGATTTCACACAATTTCATATTCCCAGATTTTAGATCTCAGATTGTCTCTGATCTGTTACTTCGGCTATATCCATTCCTCTCATGGAGATCCTCACATGAAATACAGGCGTTTTGAAGATCTGCCGGTATGGCAAGACGCGATTGAGCTGGCTGTCAGGATCTTTGCTCTTACTGCTCGGCCCAATTTCAAGGGCTATGGTAGCTTGGCGGATCAAATTGAACGGGCGGTCGTTTCGATCTCAAACAACATCGCTGAAGGCTTCGAACGCGGCACAACTCCCGAACTGCTGACGTTTCTATATATCTCGCGGGGCTCTTCAGGCGAAACCCGGCCGCTATTATGTCTGATTGATCGCTTGCCTGGCTTTGAGGAGCAGAAAGCATTTCTCGGCAACTCCGTGCCTGGGCCGGCACTTCGCAAACTCAGACATCCGAGGTTAGCGGTATTTGACTGACAAAGGGCGCCGTGCCACAAAGGAAGCGCGCGAGCGAGAAGAGTTCCTGAGAGAATTGGAGGAGATCAAAGCTCGCCACGGTTAGGTAGCGACGGTCATTCTTCTGGTTGATCGCAAAATCACGAATCGGCAATCGGCAATCTCGATCATGCGCATTATCCCCATCTCGCTGCCCACCCCATTCTACATCGGTCCGGTGAACGTGTACCTGATCGCCGAAGACCCCCTGACCCTGATCGACACCGGCCCAAAAACCAAGGAAGCTAATGAGGCCCTGCGCGAAGGACTGAGACGTGAGCGTGTTCGCGTCTCCGATATACGCCGAATTGTCCTCACGCATGCGCACGAAGACCACTGTGGTCTGGCGCGCTCGCTGCGGGATGAAGCGAAAGATGCGGACGTGTTGGTACATAACTGGGAGGCGGGACATCGACTCGGCCGTCTTGAAGACGCAACGCACCGCGATCTACTCGCGCGTGCCGGCACGCCCGATAGCGAGATTGAGGTGATGCGCCGGATGTACGAGGGAGTGCGCCGCTATGCCGACTCCTTTGAAGATCACGAGTACGGCGAGTTGCGCGACGAAGCGGAACTAGAGTTTACCAATGGCGCATTGCGAATAATTCACACGCCGGGTCACACCCCGGGTTCTTGTTCTTTTGTGCGCGAAGCGGATCGTACCGTGATTGCCGGCGACTGCGTGCTGAAGCGCATTACCCCCAACCCCATTCTCTCCCCTGATCCCATCGATCCGTCAAAACGTTTCCCCTCGCTCGCCGAATACCTGGTAAGCCTGGCGCGTTTGCGCACCTTCGCTCCGACTCTCGTACATGGCGGCCATGGCGCGCCGGTAAATGACTTCGAAGAGCTTTTCAATCGCTACCTCCGCGCCATTCGCGTGCGGCAGGCAGAAGTAATTCGTCTCGTCACGAACGCCGGGGCCTCTGCCTGGGATGTGTCGCGGGCTATGTTTCCGGAAACCGATGAAGTCCACCGTTTTCTCGCGGTATCGGAAGCAGTGGCCCATCTCGATCTAGCACATTCGGAAGGCAAGCTCGCGGTCGAGATGAGCGGTAAGAGAGAAGTTTACCGTCCGCTCGCGGCAAACTAGGAGGCGACCACAATTTCCAAACCTGCCGAGTAGGAGAACACCTTGAAGAGACTCGTAGTCTGGGGCGTCGCTTTGCTTCTCCCAATCTCGTTGCCTGTCTTTCCTCGTTTTGCCAACGCCCAGGTCCGGGAGATCGCGGTGCTACCTCAACCTGCTACCGTTACTACGGCAGATGGTTCTTTCATCCTCGGGCCCGGCACTCTAATTGTCTCGGATAAGGCCAATCACAAGACCGGCAACTTGCTCGCGCAATGGCTGCGCAAAGCAACTGGTTACTCCGTCAAGGTTAAACTTCGCGAAGATGCTGATAACACTATCAGCCTCAAGCTCGACCCTGCGCTGACTCGCTTAGGCGATGAGGGATATTTGCTGGACGTCACTCAGCAACGTGTGATCATCCGCGCACGGACGGAAGCCGGGATCTTCTACGGAATACAAACCCTGAGACAGCTTTTCCCGCCGGCGATCTTCTCGTCGAGCATGCAAAAAAACGTTGAATGGACCGTACCTTTGGCGCATGTAGAGGATCAGCCGCGCTTTCGTTGGCGGGGAGCGATGCTCGACGTTTGCCGCCACTTCATGCCCAAAGAGTTCGTCCTGATTTTTGTTGACCTGCTGGCGCTGCACAAACTGAATACATTCCACTGGCACCTCACCGACGACCAGGGCTGGCGCATCGAAATCAAAAAATATCCGCGACTAACAGAGGTTGGGGCATGGCGTAAGCAGACGCGGCTCGGTCACGAGAGAAACCCCCGCGGCTTTGATAAGAAGCCGCACGGCGGTTTCTATACGCAACAGGACATCCGCGAAGTTGTGGAGTATGCGCGGCAGCGGCATATCACGGTGGTACCGGAGATCGAGATGCCCGGTCACGCGCAGGCGGCAATTGCCGCTTACCCATGGCTGGGAGTCACTGCCGAGCCTCTTGAAGTCTGGAGCCGTTGGGGTATCAACGCCAACATCTTCAATCCAAGCGAGAAGACGATCACTTTTATGCAGGATGTGTTGGCCGAAGTGATCGAACTCTTTCCCGGTACATTTATTCACGTTGGCGGCGATGAGGCCATCAAGGACCAGTGGAAGGTCAGCCCGCAGGTTCAGGCGCGACTCAAGGAACTGAATCTGAGAGATGAACATGAACTACAGAGCTACTTCATTCGTCGCATGGATACGTTCCTGGCGGCTAAGGGCCGGAGACTGATCGGGTGGGACGAGATTCTCGAAGGCGGACTCGCTCCCGGCGCAACCGTCATGTCCTGGCGTGGTGTGAAGGGCGGCATTACAG
>JACCSP010000288.1 GCA_013812905.1 Pyrinomonadaceae bacterium | reverse complement strand
CTCCTGCCTCCTGCCGTCTTTGATCAAATCGAATACAGAGGTGAGCAATGAGTTCAACAGATTCTTATAAGGCCAGACAGTTTAATCTCAGCGGTTTGAAGGGCATCTCGGACAAGACCTTGGAACTGCACTTCAAACTCTACGAAGGCTATGTCAAAGAAACCAACAACCTGACGGCAAGAATTTGGCAGTTTATTCAAGATGGGAAGGTCGATCAGGAGGAGATGCCCGCCTATTCCGAGCTAACGCGCCGTCTCGGTTTTGAATACAACGGGATGGTCCTGCACGAGTATTATTTTGAGAATCTCAAGAAGGGTACGGGCACGGGCAAGCCGGAGCGCTCATCCAAATTCCTGAAGGCGGCGGAAGCGAGTTTCGGCAGCTACGAAATCTGGAAGGCCGATTTTGAGGGCATTGGCAAGATGCGCGGGGTGGGCTGGGCCATCTGTTACGAGAACCCCGCCAACCACCGGCTTTCAAATCACTGGATCTCGCTCCATGAAACAGGCAACGTCGCCGGCTTCACCCCCATACTCGTGATGGACGTTTGGGAACATGCTTATCTGCTCGACTTCAAAACGGAGCGGCCCAAGTACATCGAAGCGTTCTTCTCAAATATTGACTGGAAGTCTGTCGAGAGCCGCGTCTCGCTAGGAAAACCGGCGCGGAAACAAGCTGCGAATAGCTAATCGAGCAGAGTTTTAAGAGCCCTCCGCGCGGACGCATCCCAGTCGTGATGCCGATAGTACGATGATCATCGGCGGCCCGATATCAAGCAGCAAAGAGCGGCTCCGGTCACCGTTGGCGGTCCCTGTCGCAGTCCGGCGTCCAAAATCCACCACCTAAGATGAGCAGCATGCTGGATGAGGTCCTTGAGGGGTTTGAGCCGTCGCCTGAACTTGTCTCTGTGATGGCAGGATCTAAAACAGCGGCCGTCCTTGCAGTGGATATCGGTTCGTCCGGAGTGCGCGCCTCGCTTTTCGACGAACGGGGAGGTGAGATCGATGGCGCGAGCGTGCGAATTCAGCGGACCCTCACTGAAATTGATGATCTAACAGTAACGGACGCTGAGGCGGGCTTTGAGTTGGTTACTCAAGCAATCGACGCTCTATTCGATCGGCCTCATCAAACCGGCGCCGAGATTCATTTAATCGCGATCTCCTGTTTCTGGCATAGCCTTCTGGGAGTGGATGCGCAGGGCTTAGCCACGACGCCGGTCTTCGGTTGGGCTGATACCAGAGCCGCAACCTCAGTAAAGGAACTGCGCGACCGTTTCGATGAAAAGGCCGTGCATGCACGCACCGGTTGCCGCTTTCATACCAGCTACTGGCCGGCGAAACTGCTCTGGCTGAGAAGCGCACATCCCCAGGCCGTCGCCGCTACCAGTCGCTGGTTATCTTTTGGTGAGTATGTTGTTCAGCGATTGTCGGGAGAGACTGCTGCCAGTATCTCGATGGCCTCTGGAACGGGCTTATTCAATCAGCGACTGCTTGAATGGGATAGAGAACTCCTAGAGCCGCTCGGTATATCAGACAAGAGTCTTCCAGAAATCTCCAGCACAGGCCAGGGATCTCGCCATCTGAAGGCCGAGTATTCCGCGCGTTGGCCCGGTTTGAATGAGGCCCGGATTTGCCCTTCGATTGGTGATGGTGCTGCTAATACCATTGGCAGCGGATGCACAACTCGAGAGCAGGCAGCACTGATGATTGGTACGTCGGGCGCGATGCGCGTAGTTTACGAAGGTGAGCCACCAGCTGAACTCCCCGCGGCGCTTTGGTGTTACCGCGCAGATAGTAAGAGAGTGATAGTTGGTGGTGCTTTGTCTGATGGCGGCGGCCTCCATCGTTGGATCAAAGAATTGCTCTTGCCCAACGATAATTCGGAATCGATCGAGGCTGCCCTCGAACTCCTCGAACCAGATGCCCACGGCTTAACTGTGTTGCCTTTTTGGGCAGGTGAACGCAGCACCGGCTGGTCAACCGAAGCTCACGGTGCGATCCTCGGTATCACGTTGCGGACCCAGCCAATAGAAATTCTACGCGCGGTCATCGAGGCCATCGCATATCGCTTTGCCTTAATCGCGAAAGCCCTTGAGCATCTGGCGCCCGGCGCGACCATCATTGCGTCGGGCACCGCGCTACGCTCTTCCCCAGTCTGGACACAGATTATTGCGGACGTGTTTGGGCGTTCGGTTACGCTTTCTGAACCGAGCGAAGCATCTGTTCGTGGAGCCGCCTTGCTTGCGCTGGAAGCCGCGGGCAAAATACAAAGTATTGCAGGATTGCCGGTACGTGTGGGACGGACTTTTGAGCCGAACATGTCGCGTCATTTGAAATACCAGGAAGGACTTAAGCGACAACAAGTTATTTACGAAAGTGTGATCGAATCACTTAAACTCAGTTAGGAAATTGATTAATGAGCGCGTTAATGCAGAAACAGCCAGATATCATACCAGAGCTTGATCAACTTTGCATCAACACGATTCGTACCCTTTCGCTCGACGCCGTGCAGAAAGCTGAGTCAGGCCATCCGGGCCTGCCCCTGGGTACCGCTCCGATGGCGTATGTTCTTTGGACGCGCTTCCTTCGTCACAATCCTAATAATCCCAGGTGGGAGAACCGCGATCGCTTTTTGCTTTCAGCCGGCCACGGCTCGATGCTGCTTTATTCCCTCCTCTACCTCACCGGCTACGATCTTTCGCTTGACGAACTAAAGAACTTCCGTCAGTGGGGCTCAAAAACGCCTGGACATCCGGAGAACATTCTGACGCCGGGAGTGGAAATTAGTACGGGGCCTTTGGGTCAGGGTTTCGCGAACGGAGTAGGTATGGCAATGGCCGGGGCTCACCTCGCGGCCAAGTTCAGCAAAGAGGGATTTCCGGTCATCGATCACAACATCTACGCCATCGTTTCCGACGGCGATCTCATGGAAGGGGTCGCTTCGGAGGCGGCATCTCTTGCCGGCCACCTCAAGCTGGGAAAACTAATCTACCTCTACGACGACAATAACGTCACCATTGAGGGTTTTACCGATCTCGCATTTAGCGAAGACGTGCCCAGGAGATTTGAAGCTTATGGCTGGCACATAGTCACGGTTGAAGATGGTAATGACCTCGAGGGTATAGCAGCGGCAGTTCGCGAAGCGCAATCAGTAGGTACAAAACCCTCGTTAATTTCCGTCAAGACTACGATTGGTTACGGCATGCCAACGGCTGGCACGCGCAAAGCCCACAGCGATGCGCCCGGCGAGGAGGCGGTGCGCGAAACAAAACGACATCTCGGCTGGCCCGAAGACAAACAATTTTACGTCCCGGATGAGGCCCTGGCCCATTTTCGTAAAGCGATCGAACGCGGCGCACTACAGGAGCAAGAATGGAAGGCACTTATCCAGAAGTATTTGAAGAAGTATGGCGACCTCGGTAAAAGCTGGCAGGAAACCATGAGCGGCAAATTGCCCAAAGGCTGGGAAAAACATCTTCCTGATTTCGCGGACGCGAAGCCGATGGCCACGCGCGCCGCCAGCGGCGAAGTGATTAATGCGCTTGCGCCACACATGCCAATGCTAATTGGCGGCTCGGCCGATCTCGGCGTCTCGAATAACACGGATATCAAAAATGGTGGTGATTTCGAAGCCGGGTCTTATGAGGGGCGGATCATCCACTTCGGTGTGCGCGAGCACGCCATGGGGTCAACGCTGACCGGCATGTCGCTAAATGGTGGTTTGATTCCTTTCGGTGGCACTTTTCTCACCTTCTCCGACTACATGCGACCCGCCATTCGCCTCGCCGCGTTGTCCGAGGTCCAGGCGATCTATGTTTTCACTCACGACTCAGTAGGTCTAGGCGAAGATGGGCCGACGCATCAACCAGTCGAACACCTGGCTGCTCTGCGTGCGATACCGAATCTGGCGGTGATTCGCCCGGCGGATAATCACGAGGTGCGAGAGGCCTGGCGTATCGCCATCCTTCGTCGCAAAGCTCCGACGGCGTTGGCATTGACGCGCCAGAAATTACCGTTGATCGATCGCAGCCGCTTTGCTTCTGCCGAGGGTTTGCGCCGCGGAGCCTACATTCTTGCTGAGGCGGAGGCTGTAGCCCGACCGTTAGGAAGAGTTCACGGCGACGTCACCCCGCAACTCATCTTAATCGCAACAGGTTCAGAGGTTTCCCTCGCACTCGAAGCGCGGGAGAAGCTGCAAGATGAGGGCCTGGCCACGCGAGTCGTATCAATGCCGTGCTGGGAACTCTTCGAAGAGCAGGCCCAAGCCTATCGCAATGAGATTATCCCACCTGCGATCCCAGCGCGACTGGCAGTAGAGGCGGGCGTGCGACAAGGTTGGGACCGTTATGTTGGAGAAAAAGGCGACGCGGTTTGTCTCGATCGCTTTGGTGGTTCTGCGCCCGGTGATGTGGCGCTGCGGAACCTCGGATTCAATCTCGAGAATGTTCTGAAACACGCGCGGGCTCTGGTATAGGTCATGCGGATTGCCGTGGGCGCAGATCATGGGGGCTACCCGCTCAATGAGCGTGTGATTGAGGAATTGCGTACCGCTGGACATGAGATTACAGACTTCGGCACCCATGATGGATCGATCTCGGACGACTACTCAGACTATGCGCGTGAAGTTGGACAAGCCATCCAACGCAACGCGGCCGGATTGGGCATTCTCATCTGTGGCAGCGGAGTAGGAGCGTCAGTCGCCGCCAATAAACTCAAAGGTGTCCGGGCTGCACTGTGCGGCGATACTTACTCGGCACATCAATCACGCGAACATGACGATTGCAACATCCTTTGCCTGGGTGCGCGCGTTACGGGCGTGGAATTGGCAGTGGAAATTGTGCGCGTCTTTGTTGCCGCACGATTTACGGGTGAAGAGCGTCACCGGCGGCGGTTGAAGAAAGTGCTTGAGATCGAAAGGCTGTAGCACAAAGCAAAAGCTGCAGTAGCGCCCGGCGCAATTTGGAGGGCGCGGAAGAATCGAGCAGCGGCGCTTTAGACTTGTGAGCTGGCGCCTCTTGCCGAGAAAATAAAGACTTCAAGCGCTTCCCTTGACCACCCGCATTTGTTCGTCAGTTAACCAGCGGGCGTCTTACCGTACCCACTCGGAATGCGCCGAGAGGTTGAGGCGGCTCCAGTAAAGTATGACAACACCGACAATCAAGGTGGCGACGGCGTCGGATGAGGCTGGCGTTATCGGTGTGTTGACTCTAGCGTTTAGCTCCGACCCTATGGCGCGTTGGTCGCAGCCCGATCCATCGGTATCTAACACACTTCCCCGTTCTCGCGAAAGCATTCGGCGGCAATGCCTTCGCTCAAAGCACGGCCTATTTCGCCGAGGGCTACGCTGGTGCGGCTCTGTGGCTTCCGCCCGGTTTCGGCCCGGACGAAGAGACAATGATCGGTTTGGTCGAACGCACTGCGCCCCACGCAATCAAGGGTGAAATTTACGGAGTATTCGAAGAAATGGGCAAGTATCATCCAATTGAGCCCCATTGGTATCTACCTCTCATCGGCGTCGATCCGTCCCAACAAGGCCACGGAATTGGCTCCGCGGTAATGAAACACGCCCTTATCCCTTGCGATCGCGATGGCACAATTGCCTATCTTGAATCTTCAAATCCCACGAATATCTCGCTCTATAAAAGACATGGTTTCGAGGTGATCGGAGAAATTCAAGTCGGAAGCTCGCCGACCATGTACCCGATGCTTCGCCAACCCGGGTGACCTAAATGTCTCGAAAACATTAAACCCTGCTTGCAATAGAAGCTTTAAAGCCATCCACGTAGTCACACGCAGTAACTCGAATTAAGACAGCCATTGTGTGGGGTCGCGGACCGTATTGTTTTCTTTTGCGGTCCTAGCAGCTGCGTGCATTCCTATGAGGACGCCCTCCGAATGCGTTTGCAGTTAACCCGCCACGATCCTGAGAGCACCTGGCATAATGCAAAACTCCACGGGCGTTCTCCCACGCAGGTTTCCGTCGGCTTCAATTAACATTCCATCTTCCGGTTTGAAAGTTTCCACTCTTACGGTTGTACCCTGCGTGATTCTTACCTTTGTGTTTCGGACATGTCCGCCGCTGTGAATGCGCGGCAGCTCGCGAATCACTGCCGCGCGCGTCAGGCCCGAAGCCGTCACCACATCGAGTTTTCCATCATCAACCTGGGCCCTGGGTGACAGCATCATCCCTCCGCCGGCATAAGGCCCATTGCCAACGGCAACCAAGTTCATCCTCCCTACTATCACCACGCTGTTATCAACTAACACGCGCACGGGCCGTTCGCGCCAGGCGCCCAACGCGCCGATAGCCGCTGCTGCAAACCGCACCTCCCCAGAAAACCGTCGCATGAAACCGCCTTGGGCCGCGACCCGCGATGCAGTCTCACCACCAATTCCCATCGTCGACGCATTGAGGCAGATAAACCGGCTGGGATAACTGTCGCACGCGCCATATATGACATCGACCAGCCGGGTGCCCTGTTCGTTTTGTTTCTGACAATGTGAGATCAGTAGTGTGGTCCACTGCTCGAGCGGCGCGCGGTGTCCCATCAAACCACGAGCAAAATCGTCCCCGGTGCCGGCGGGAAGAATCGCCAACGCCGCCTGTCGATTGACTGGGGCAGGCGGACATTCTAGTTGATTGCCAAGATCGAAAAAGCCTTCTGCGGCCTCGCTGAGAGTTCCATCACCGCCAACTATGGCGATGGTAGTCATGCCAGCCCCGAGTGCGGCACGCGTCCGCAACGCCGCATCGCCAGGCCGAGTCGTTTCGTAGAAGTCAAAGTGAGTGCCAGCAGCTTCGAGATGCTTGAGCACAATGGGCCAGGCGCGTCGGGCCCTGGCGGCAGCTTTGTTGATTAATATGAGGGTCCGAGGTTGGTTAACCACGTGGCGATGGTAGATGGTAGCCCGCAAATGGTAAATGCGGGATGGCGAGCCCTAACCGGATTAGGAAGTCCGATGGGGCAGGTCAGTACCATCTCGCGGTAGCGGGTAAGTTCTAGCTACTCATCACTCACGCGGCGGTCTCATGAGGGCCGCGGCATGAGTGAGTCGCTACCCAGGATTCACCCGCTACCGCGAAGTGGACCGATCAACGTTGGGACAGTAGTGATTGACGATCTATCATCCCGATATGAAAGCTGTAACAATTGTCAGGCACGGTGACGTTGAAGGAGTCCGGGTTCGCGAAGTCGAGACTCCGGCAAACCCGACAGCGGATCGTGTGCGCGTACGCGTGCGCGCCGCTGCGTTGAACCGCGCAGATGTGCTGCAGCGCCTGGGCCACTATCCCGCGCCGCCCGGTTTTCAGCGAGACATACCGGGTTTGGAGTTTGCCGGCGAGGTCGAAGCAGTCGGTCCCGGAGTACGCTTATGGAAGCCGGGCCAGCGTGTCTTTGGGATCATCGGCGGCGGCGCGCAGGCAGAATTCGTGGTAGTGTCTGAAAATCTTTTGGCTGCAATTCCCTCAAATTTGGACTGGGTGTCAGCTGCAGCCGTGCCGGAAGCTTTTATCACCGCTCATGACGCTCTGTTCACGACGGCGGGATTGAAAATGGGTGAAACCTTACTAGTGCACGCCGCAGGATCTGGAGTGGGTACTGCTGCAATTCAACTGGGGCGGGCCGCGGGCGCGAACGGTTTCGGGACTTCGCGCACGGCAGACAAACTGGAG
>JACCSP010000286.1 GCA_013812905.1 Pyrinomonadaceae bacterium | reverse complement strand
AACTAGGGAGACCGCGGGTCGATAGTTTAAAAGGGTCTCGTTACGCGAACATGAAGGAACTGAGATTTGATGCGGCTGATGGTGTTTGGCGTGTTGCTTTCGCATTTGACACGGAACGCCAGGCTATCCTTCTGGTTGCGGGTGATAAGTCGGGTGGCGGTGAAAAGCGCTTTTATCGGCAGTTAATAATAAAAGCCGATAAACGGTTCGAGGGCCATCTGGCGAATTTGAAAAAGGAAGGGAAGAGGTAGTCATGAAGACGCTACAACGAAAAATGAAGAGCGTAGGCCCCGTGCGCCGCAAGAACATCAACGCACGCGCGGCTACCCTGATCGCCGAAGAAATGACCTTGCAGGAACTGCGGCAGGCGCGCAAGCTTACCCAAGTGAGGATGGCCAAGGCTCTCGGTATCAGCCAGGATGGCGTTTCGCGTCTCGAAAAGCGTACCGACCTTTTGCTTTCCACATTACGAAAGACCGTCGAGGCCATGGGTGGCAACTTGTCACTGGTTGCTGAATTTCCAGATCGCGAGCCAGTCGTTCTGTCCGGCATTGCCGAAGTATAGTTGAAGCAGTGAAAGCAGTTAATGCAGTGCGACTTTTACAAAGGAAAGTTTTAAGCATTGCCAGCGCATGAACTAGAAATCGCTAGAGCATGACCTTGTCCCACAAATGTCCCACTAGTGGATGCAAGCGGAGCAAGAAATGCACGGGATGCACGAAATGCAGGGTGGATCTTACGGAGGATTTACTGAGGAAGTTTGTAATTGTTGAAATGACGAGATTTAAGAATAGCTAGAGCACTCCCTTGACACTGTACAGGTCCGCGGTTCAAATCCGCGCGCGCCTACTCCAGGGCTGGGAACTTATACGCTTCGTTAGCCGCAGAGGCTGAACTACTCAAGCCTCAAGTGTGGAGCACTGGCAGACAGCGCGTTCATGGTATGAGCGCTCGCTGCGAGTCTGGCGGGACATGCACGATCCCGGAATGAGAGGGAAGGATTCAGGCAATCACACACCCGACAAAATCGCGGGGGAAATCAGTAAATGCGAGGCAGCTCTGGCGAGATTGCGGAACTCTTAAACTACTTCCTATAGGATGAAATGGGCGTATCGGAAGCGTCGTATAAACACCATGCGGCACAGGAAGGAAGTATGGCGGAGAGGGTGGGATTTGAACCCACGGTGGAGTTTCCCCCACTCCGGTTTTCGAGACCGGTGCACTAAGCCACTATGCGACCTCTCCGTAATAGAAAGGATGAAGGATGAAGGCGGAAGGATGAAGCATCACTGACGCGGGTTTGAAGAGTGAGTGAGGCAGAGCAATCGTTCGCGTTCTTCACCTTTCCGCTTTCATCCTTCATCCCTCATCCTTTATCGGCTTCGCGTCGCGCGCGAAAAAACTGCTGCACCAGTTTGCGGCAGTCTTCTTCCAGCACTCCGGCAGTTACGGAAATCCGATGATTTAAGAAATCCGAGTCGCAAATGCGAAATCGCGAGGCCACCGCTCCGGCTCGCTCATCGGGCGCGCCATAAACCAGTCGGCGGACTCTGGCTTGGACGAGTCCGCCGGCGCACATTGCGCAGGGTTCAACCGTGGAATACACAACCACATCTGGCATCCGGTAGTTCCCGAGCTTACCCGCCGCCTCGCGCAAGGCGATCATTTCCGCGTGAGCAGTAGGATCGATATCCGTGCGCGTCCTATTTCCGGCGACCGCCAGCAAAATGTCCCCGCTAACAATACAAGTGCCGACAGGTATTTCCCCACGCACCTCAGCATCTCGAGCTGCCGAGATTGCCTGGCGCATCCAATGCGCATCCAGATCTGTGTTCACAACGGCAGTCATGAGAGAAGTCTTTCAATCAAACAGCGGAATTTGAACTATAGGTTTCACACTCGAAGACTGTCAAGCAGGGCATTTTCTCGATTTCTACCATGAAAGTCGGTGCTTTTGAGGAAACTTAACTACAAGCGACTCTCGAGCGCGTGCTATTATGACTACCCGGAGTACGGACGCCGCTCTTCCTACCGCGCTCCTTTTGAGTCCAGGCTATGACCAGGGATGCACATCAAAGAGGCAGCGGCTCGCTAACAGCAGACCGAGCGCCAGGTCGAATGCGACCGGCCTCTTCCGCCGAACCTCCCGCGCCTGACCGTACTTCTCAAACGCCGGCCAGCTTGATGCGCAGGATGGCTGCGGGTGAGTTCAACACCGCGATGATCCATTTCTATCGCGGTGAGGTGCAACGCTCCAACACCTGGCGGAACCGGCTCGATACGACAACCAACTGGGCGGTGCTGACTGCCGGCGCGACCCTCTCATTTGTTTTTAGTTCACCCAGCAACCCGCATTTCGTGATTCCGATCAACTCGATTCTGGTAGCCATCTTCCTGCTGATGGAAGCGCGTCGTTATCGCTACTACGAGATTTGGTCGAGTCGTGTAAGGGTGTTGGAAACCGGATACTTCGCCCAGCTACTAGCGCCCGACAGCGTTCCGCTTGATGAATCGTGGGCGCAGCACCTCGCCGCAGATCTGATCACGCCCCACTTTACCATCAGTGAGTGGGAAGCAGTGGGCCGAAGACTGCGTCGCAACTACCTGTGGATTTTCGCCCTCCTGGCATTGAGCTGGAATCTTAAAGTCTATCTACATCCGCTTCCAGCACGTGACTTCAATGCCTTTCTCGATCGCGCCACCGTTGGCGTCGTGCCTGGTTGGATCGTGTTTGTGATTGGAGTGATCTTCAATGCCGCGATTGCAATCTTCGCCATTGGTACAGTTCGTCTGCGCGAGGCCACCGGCGAGGTGCTGCCTCAGCATCAGTTCGCGCTACGTCCAATCATCACGATGAAACGTTGGACCCGGGCCGCCACTGGCACCGGACGCACGACCCTCCGGGCAAAGCGAGCACGCCAGCGGGTGCGGAGCGGGACCATGTCCGGAGAGTTTAAGAAAATTGACATCTCGGAGACTCCTGAGAGGGATTCAAGAAAGATCGACTTCAGCGATTCCGATACAGAAATTCCTGCAGAGACACTGACGAGAGGCTGAGGCACAGATTAGCACACGGGATTAGCACTCAGGATTATAGTCGAACATGCCAATTGAAATTCCCGTGGTTGACCTTCACCTCTCCTTGATGCTGAAAAACAAATGTGATCCTCGAAATTACACGAAACCGCACGAAATGGATGCCTTGGTTCGGAGTACTTCGTGTGATTTCGTTAATCCTTTTACTGCTTCTATCGCTGCTTACTTTTCAGCATATCTTTATGCTTGAACTGAACGGCCAAAGTCTATCCCTCCAACAAGTGGCAGAAGTTGCCAGGGGCCGAGAACATGTTTCGCTCTCAGCGAAAGCGCGAGAACGCGCCGAGGGATCGCGTCGCGTGGTGGAAAAGATTGTAGCTGAGGGACGCACGGTTTACGGCGTGAATACCGGGTTCGGCAAACTCTCCGACGTCCGGGTAGAACCTTCTGCATTACGCGCGCTGCAGCTCAACTTGGTACGTAGCCATTCCTGTGGCCTTGGTTCTCCGTTGTCCCAGATGGAGTCGCGAGCAATGTTACTGCTGCGGGCGAATGTGCTTGCCTGTGGTTATAGCGGCGCTCGACCGGTTCTGATCGATGCCTTGATCGCCATGCTCGAGCGAGGCGTTACGCCCGTTATTCCTGAAAAGGGCTCAGTAGGGGCAAGTGGCGATCTGGCGCCGCTTTCTCATCTCGCGTTGACGGTGATTGGAGAAGGCGAAGCTTTCTACCGGGGTGAGCGTTTACAGGGAGCGGAGGCCCTGCGACGCGCCGGTCTCCAGCCGTTGGAGCTGGAGGTGAAGGAAGGCCTGGCGCTTTTAAACGGTACGCAGGCTATGGCGGCTGTCGGAGGGCTTGCCTTGCATCGTGCTGAAAGACTCGCGCGAGTTGCTGATGTTGGCGGGGCGATGACAATCGAAGCTTTGCGAGGGACACCCGTAGCCTTTGATACACGGATCCATCAAGCACGACCTCAGGCAGGCCAGAGCGAAGTTGCTGCTCATTTGCGTGAGTTATTGGGCGACAGTGAGATTCGAAAGTCACATATGGAAAATGATCCGCGAGTCCAGGATGCTTACAGTTTGCGTTGCATGCCGCAGGTCCATGGCGCAGTGCGGGCGGCGCTCAGCCATGCCCGTGAGATCGTTGAAATTGAAACCGGGAGCGCCACAGACAATCCACTTGTGTTCGCAGAGACGGGAGAAGTCTTGTCCGGCGGTAATTTCCATGGCGCGCCACTGGCCCTGGCTTTCGATTATGCGGCAATTGCCCTTACCGACTTGATGAGCATTAGCGAACGTCGAATAGATCGACTGGTAAACCCGGACACTAACGAAGACCTACCGCCGTTTTTAACGGCAACCCCCGGCACCTCTTCTGGCTTCATGATGCTCCAGGTGACTGCGGTCGCACTGTTGGCCGAGGCGAAAGTGCTCGCGCATCCAGCAAGTGTGGACAATGTCCCCACTGATGGTGGCAAGGAAGATCACGTTTCGATGGGCATGACAGCCGCCACGAAGCTGCGTTCGATCGTAGAGAATGCGGAGTTGCTCACGGCAATTGAGTTGATTACCGCGGCGGAGGCACTTGAATACCGCGCTCCCCTTGTTCCGGGACGAGGAGTCAAACGAGCGCAGGAAATAGTGCGGGCCCTCGTCCCCCCTCTGGTTGGCGATCGCTCGATGTCGAACGATATTCAGAAAATAGTCCAAGCTCTTGACAACGGAGAGTTTGATTCGCTCTCGTAGACTCCTAGTATTTCTGCGGTCCACCTAACCACAAAAAGGGTAGGTTCCTAAGTTGAAACCTGGCGCGGTGGAACAAGCGATCCACGAAACCACACGAACGAACACGAAATTGTTGTTTGTGATCTTTCGTGATATTTCGTGGATCGTGCCTGTTCTGCATACAAAATGGGTCAAACATTTTCGAGACTACGGCGTAGGTACTGGCAGGAAGTGAAATTTAGGCCACTACCAGAATAATGAGTGTTGTTGCCGACTCATAATTTGCGGTTAACTTTGAGGCATCCCCGAAATTCAAACTCGTTGTGATAGTGTTTTGATTTGAAAGTATTCGACTTCGTAGATGTAATTGAGTTGCTCTATCAAGAGCTTAGCCTGTCAAGTTCGAACTAAGACACTCGTTGGGAATGTTTTGATCTTTAACCTGAAGGAGAAACAAGATGGCAGACAGTTTTGATGATCGTAGGAAGGGATTGGAAGAGGAGTATTTTCATCGACAGAACAAAGAGGCGGTTGAGAAGCTGCGAGCAAAGATGGCCGTCTCGGAGCAGGCTAAAGCATCTGGCACCTCTTCGATGAAGTGTCCAAGATGCGATGGGAAACTGGCGGAATCAAAGTTTGAAGAAGTATCGATCGATACTTGCGATAAATGTGGTGGTGTCTGGCTCGATTCTGGGGAGTTGGAGCAATTGACTAAGCGTGAGAGCGGTGGTTGGTTCAGTAGATTTCGCAACAGTTAGAATCCGTTATGACGATCGCCTTCGATTGAAGTCCATCATGTCTTCGAGAATAGTCCGAGCCCCGCGCGGCGCTAAGCTCAATTGCAAAGGCTGGCATCAGGAAGCGGCTTTGCGCTGCCTGATGAACAACCTCGACCCCGACGTTGCCGAGCGACCAGATGAACTAATTGTCTATGGTGGGACGGGAAAGGCTGCCCGCAATTGGCCCGCATTCGAAGCTATCGTTCGCGAGCTACAGCAATTGCAAAACGATGAAACATTGCTGGTGCAATCGGGAAAACCTGTGGGGGTTTTTTGCACTCACGAGTACGCGCCGCGGGTTTTGATTGCCAACTCCAATCTCGTCGGCGCTTGGGCCAGCTGGGAACAGTTTCACGAGCTTGAGCGCAAGGGGTTAATGATGTACGGCCAGATGACTGCTGGTAGCTGGATCTACATCGGTACCCAGGGAATCGTCCAGGGCACATTTGAAACGTTTGCCGCTATGGCCGATAAAGACTTCGGCGGCGATCTGACAGGCAGATTCATCGTGTCGGGCGGTATGGGAGGGATGGGTGGCGCCCAACCCCTCGCTGCAACGCTTAACGGCGCGGTATTTCTTGGAATCGATGTCGACCCCGCCCGCATCGAGCGCCGCGTGCGTACCGGTTACTGCGATCGCATCGCGACGGACCTGAACGAAGCTCTCGACATCTGCGAGAACGCGCGTGAGCAGAAGCGAGCAGTTTCGGTTGGGCTTGTTGGCAACTGCGCTGAGGTTCTTCCGGAGATCGTTCGCAGAAGTGTCAACGTCGATGCGGTTACTGATCAGACTAGTGCGCACGATCCGTTGCATGGCTATGTGCCGGCAGGGGTAACACTTCAAGAAGCTGGTGACCTTCGTGGCCAGGACGCCAGAGCTTACATGGAACGATCTATGCAGTCGATGGCCCGTCACGTGGAAGCGATGCTGGCCCTGAAACGGGCCGGCGCAGTCGTCTTCGACTACGGCAATAACATTCGCAAGCAGGCGTTTGATGCCGGCTGCAAAGACGCGTTTGAAATCCCAGGGTTTGTACCCGAATACATTCGCCCGCTTTTTTGTGAAGGCAAAGGCCCGTTTCGCTGGGTGGCACTCTCGGGCGACCAGGCCGATATCCAAAAAACGGACGATCTCGCCCTGGAGCTGTTTCCGGAGGACGCCACGCTGAATCGCTGGCTGCGGCTAGCGCGTGATCGAGTTCAATTTCAGGGATTGCCCGCGCGCATCTGCTGGCTCGGTTACGGGGAACGGGCAGAGATGGGCGATGCTATCAACGACATGGTTAGGCGGGGCGACTTGAAGGCACCCATCGCCATCGGCCGCGATCACCTGGATACCGGTTCAGTTGCTTCACCTTTTCGCGAAACGGAGGGAATGAGAGATGGGTCGGACGCCGTAGCAGACTGGCCGATTCTCAATGCCTTATTAAACACGGCTAGCGGTGCGAGTTGGGTTTCTTTTCATCATGGTGGTGGCGTCGGCATTGGTTATTCACTTCACGCGGGGCAAGTGTCTGTCGCCGACGGCACTGGCGAAGCTGCGAAGCGTCTTAATCGGGTGCTCACAAACGATCCAGGTATGGGTGTCGCCCGGCACGTCGATGCGGGCTACGACCAGGCGGTGATTACCGCACGAGACAAGGGAATTAAGATTCCCATGCTGAAAGAGTAACTGCTGACGGATTGCCGATTGGTTTCTAAAGTGCCTTGAGTGATTTCTTTAGTAACTTTGTGGTTTAAGTATCCAACTGAAATTGGCAATTGGAATTGGCAATGACATGAGATGAGCAGAAATTTTCGCCTGATTCGGCTATTTCTTTTACTGCTACTCCCCATAACTGTCTCCGCCCAGCGCGATCCGCCGGTTGCGCAGTTTGAGTTCAAGAGTGGGTTGCTGGGCAGGCCAATAAACTATCGCATACTGTATCCCGTCGAGTATCAGCACGCCGGCAAGCAGGAGAAGCGGTTTCCCGTTCTTTACCTTCTCCATGGCCTCACCGGCCAGAGCTCAAATTGGATCGATCGGACGGGCATCGCCCTTTACGCCACTCATTATGATCTCTTTATTGTCATGGTTGAGGGAGGCAATGGTTGGTATACCGATAGCGCCGGCGTCCCGATGGACAAATATGAATCATATATTTTGCGGGAACTCATTCCCGATGTCGAAAAACGCTTTCGGGTCAGCCGGGAACGTGGGGGACGGGCGGTGGCCGGCCTGTCAATGGGAGGTTACGGGGCATTTAAGTTTGGCTTGAAGTATCCGGAGATGTTTGCTCTAGTGGCGTCCATGAGCGGCGCTTTAGAAGTGGCCTCGTGGACGGAAAAAGAGTTAGCCGCTTCCGGTGCAATCAGGAATTCGGTCATGCAAACGTTTGGTCCGGCGAATTCTCCAACCCGTGGTGCCAACGATATTTTCAAGCTGGTGCGAGAGATTCCCACCGAAAGGATGGCGTCGCTTCCCTACTTCTATCTCGACTGTGGCACTGAGGATCTCCTGTTCAAGAATAGCCGCGATTTCGCTGTTTTGCTGGTCGGGCGCAAGATTCCGCATGAGTATCGACAGTTGCCCGGTAGTCATAATTGGCAGTACTTGGATCGTCAGATAAAAGAGATTCTTAGACTCACGGCGCAACATCTTGCGCCACCAAAATAACCGGCTATCACCGGAGACTCCTGGTTGCTTAACTTCGCAATTCAAACCGCTCGCGAGGCCGGCGGCGTTCTCATTGATGGACTCGGGCGCGCGCAAGTCTCAAACAAAGGCACTATCGATCTAGTTACGGAAGCCGATCTGGCCGCAGAGAAGCTGATAATCGATCGCATCAGGTCGCGCTATCCTCGCCATGCGATCCTGGCTGAGGAGTCCGGCGCTTCGGAGGGCCGAACATCAATCCCAGGTGAGAGTGAGTGGAAATGGTTAGTCGATCCGCTCGACGGCACCACCAACTATGCCCACGGCTACCCCTGTTTTTGCGTTTCAATCGGGGTCGAGCGGGCCGGTAGAGTGGAAATCGGGGTAGTGTATGACCCCATGCGGGATGAAATGTTTGCTGCCGAGCGTGGCCAGGGTGCGACTTTGAACGAGCGCCGCATACGCGTTTCCGAAGTGGAGAATCTTAACCGCGCCATGCTCTGCACCGGTTTCCCATATAACGTGCGCGAACGCCCGAACTTCGCTCGCGACTTTACCAAGTTCACCATGCAGGCCCAGGCAGTGCGCCGCGATGGCTCAGCGGCAATCGATCTAGCATACGTTGCCTGCGGTCGTTTCGATGGTTTTTGGGAAGACGGGTTGAACCCGTGGGATGTTGCTGCCGGGATTCTGTTAATCGCAGAGGCCGGAGGACGTGTCACTGATTACCAGAATGCGCCCCTTGATATCTACACACCAAAGGTTCTTGCCAGCAATGGCCTTATTCATGAAGCGATGATGAGCGTGTTGCGCGACACTTGATGAAAGCGCATAAGCCATAGGTTGTTAGGCGTAATGGTAGGTTGAACTAATGAACAGAAAGATAGTAGCAATTTGGTCTGGTTTATTACTCTTGCTTACAAGCTCCGGCGTCGGGCAGCAAAGGCTACTTCTCTACCTGAGTCGCGTGACCTCTTAACTCGGCAAAGTTGTAGTGGTCGTTACTTCATGAATGAGAGAAAAGCGCGAACATGGTAAGACCTTTGCAGCGCAGTTGGGACGACCATATCAATATCTGACTTCATCGTCGTTATCCAAGAAAAACTGGCCCGCGGTGCAAAGGGAAGTGTCGGGGAGAGGCCTACTACTTTCGCTACGCGGACGACTTCCTGGCCTGCTTTCAATATCGTGAGGACGCGGAAGCGTTTCTCAAAGAGTTGGAGGCGAGGCTGGGGCAGTTTCACTTGGAGTTAGAACCAAGCAAGACGAGACTGCTGGAGTTCGGTCGCTTTGCTGTGGAAAGTGCAGGGCGGCGTGGCCAGAAGCCAGAGACCTTTGATTTTCTGGGCTTCACGCATTATTGCGGGCAGACGGGCGACGGGCGCTTCAAGGTGAAGCGAAAGACCTCGAAGAAGAAGTACCGCGCGAAACTGAAAGAAGTGAAGGGATGGCTTCAACGTGAGCGCAGCCACTTAAAGAAAGGCGAACTCTTGCGTCGGGCCAAACTGAAACTGGTAGGGCATCTGAACTACTACGCCATCACGGACAACT
>JACCSP010000249.1 GCA_013812905.1 Pyrinomonadaceae bacterium | reverse complement strand
GCATCACTCAAGGGAGCGTGCGGCACGCTCGCAGGGTCACTGGCACGAGTCAGCAGCAGATCAGGTTCAACAACTCTCCCCAACTTCCCTTCGCTGATTCGCCCGCACTCGCCGCCAATTCGTGATTCCTTCTTATGATTCGCCGTTGCCGTAGGAGGTTCCGCCGATTCCAGCCTGGACACAGTTGAACGGGAACGGGGTGTCGATTTCATAACTCGAGGCGCGATGAGGGGTGTCACTCTGAGGGATGTCACTCTCTTGTTTTCCAATTTCGGCGAGCGGCTGGGAGAGGGCCTGGGACTGACAGTGGGCGTAACGGGAACGTGATCAGGTGGAGGCTGTGGGTCTTTAATGACGTTCGTCGAGGGAGACTTGATGGTTCGCGGCGCGAACTTGCTGGTGAACCCATAATAGCCTACGAACAAAGCGGTTCCCAAGAGAAACGCAATGGCGAACCACAGCATTAAGCGTCTTCGTGCTGACTTCACTAATTGAACGGGCGGTTTCGTCGATGGGTGTGACCCGCTTATCGGTGGTGGTTGGAGAGTGGGCTCATATACGAGTTCGTACCCATCCATGTCGCAGAGATGCTGTTCGTCCTCATAAATGAAATCACACTGTGGGCAACGCTTCATGGCGACCCTCCTCCTGGGCAGAGTTGTTAACAGGGTGCGGATGGATGTCGCTGGGGACCGCCTTCGTGAGGACCCGCAGCTCGGAGATTACACATATTGGACAGAACCTTCAACGAGTTTCTATTCAGTGCCAAATTGAAGGGTTTGATAGTTCGACTCACGGCCGCGATGCGAGCGCAACCTCGTTGATGAAACTTAACTCATGAACGAGGCTAAGATCCCAAGTAAGTGGCCTCGCAGGCTGGGAGCGTAAAAGAGGGCTGGTGCTGAACAAGTATAGAACGATCTGTATCGAATTCGTATTGCCGGCGGTGTGTCTAGACCGTTCAGATCACTTGGAATCACTTGGAACTGCGTCTTCGACCAGGACCGGTCGCCACCGAACTGAATTTTCACAGTCACGAAGAAGCCTTTCATGTTCTGCAAAAGCAACGAAACATTTCGGTGAATGGAAAGTCCGGCGGTGAAATGACAAGGATTTCATTAAAATCGCGATCTCTGAATAAGGACCGATCCTGGTGGTTACCGAGTGGTATGGGCGTTGCAGGGGTAGAGTCGAAACCTAATTGCGGGAATCGAATGAGTGCATTGACCTATTCACTCGGCGCCGTCGACAGTGCCGTGCAGTGTTTTGTTGTGCATTCGCATACAAACAAAACTGGCAACAATATAGGAGGAACTAAATGGCGGACTTTACAAAAAAAGATGACGTTAATGAGGGCTCAATGGGAGCTGCGCGTGGGCGTGAAAGTCGTATGTTGACGGGGTTATTCAGGGATCGTGAGAGCGCCGAGCGTGCGTACAGGGGGTTGAACGATCGAGGCTATAGCAAAGACGACGTCAATTTGTTGATGTCGGATGAAACACGCAAGAAGCACTTTTCCGATTCCGACAATGAAACCGAACTGGGCACGAAAGCTTGGGAGGGCGCCGGTAAAGGCGCAGCAATCGGGGGCGGTGTTGGCGCTACTCTAGCGGCCATCGCTGCCATTGGTACGACCTTGGCCCTGCCAGGTATTGGCTTGCTGATCGCCGGTCCTATCGCGGCGGCGCTTGCGGGCGGTGGCGCGGGCGCATTGACGGGCGGTGTCGTAGGAGCACTTGTCGGTGCCGGTATTCCCGAGGAGCATGCCAAGTATTACGAAAAAGGACTTAAAGAGGGTGGAATCGTCATGGGTGTCAATCCGCGCACTCCTGAAGACGCGGACTACTTTGAGAACGATTGGCGCACAAACAAGGCTGAGTCCATCTATCGATAAGTTGGTCCGTTAAGTTTGACGTTGGCTCAAGGTAACGATGACAAAGAAGAGTGGAGGACAGAATAAAATGCAACGCACTTTAGCGCTTGCGTTGGTGCTCGCAGGCGCCGCTGCCCTATCAGGGTGCGGCACCACCGAGACCAACACCAATAGCACAGCAAATGCCAACAACAGCAATGCTGCTGGCAACCCACCGCGCGAAGGGGTGGTTGACGCTAACGCAAACATTCCGGCAAATACGAACAGCAAGACGGTTTCGTCAAACACCGCAGTGTTGACCAATGACAACGGCAACGCAAACACCGCCGGCGTGAGGTCTGCCAACAGCAACAACCGGAACGCTAACAGCAATGCCAATCGAAACCGGAATCAAGATTAAATTTCGGGCAAGATCGCACTTCAAGGGAGGCTTTCGCAGCGATGCGGCGGCCTCCTTTTGAATTGTCTTCTCTGCACTACGCGGCTACCCCCTCAGGGTGCTGCCCCGGCCCCTCATCTCAGCCCAAACATGATTCCACCAATTGTCACAATCTCTCTCCTCATGTTACTTTGGGCGGAAATCTAAATTACAGCCGTGAACCCTAAGCCGTGAAACGCAGCGCCCAGGAATACTTAGCTAAAGAGTCCTCAAAACAATCCAACCAGCGCTTAAGAGAATTGACGGCCGAGTTGAAAGAGCTGGAGACGAAGCTGCGGCTCGGTGGCGGGCAAGAAAAGATCGAGCGGCAGCATAAGCAAGGGAAGCTCACCGCTCGCGAACGCGTCGATCTTTTGCTCGACAAAGACTCATACGTGCAGGAGATCGGCCTTTTAGTCGCTTACGATCAATACGATGGCGGCGCTCCAGGAGCCGGGGTGGTTACCGTTGTCGGTCGGATCGAGGACAGAGAAGTTGTAGTTGTGGCCAATGATGCAACCGTGAAAGCAGGCTCATGGTGGCCGGAAACCATCAAAAAGATTCTGCGGGCGCAGGAGATCGCGATGCGCTCCCACGTACCAATTATCTACCTTGTGGATTCCGCGGGCGTGAATTTGCCCTATCAAGGCGGGGTATTTCCAGGTCAGTATGGCGCCTCGCGAATCTTCTACTACAACTCTCTCATGCGTCGGTATCTGAAGATTCCGCAGATCTCCGCGGTGATGGGACCATGCATTGCCGGGGGCGCTTATCTGCCGGCGCTCTCTGACGTCATCGTAATGGTTGAAGGCACATCGTTCATGGGCTTGGGTGGGGCGAATCTGGTAAAGGGAGCAACCGGTCAAACCATCGACAATGAAACGCTGGGAGGCGCCCGCGCACACAACGAAGTCTCAGGCGTCGCCCACTATCGCGTCGCTGACGACCAGTCGTGTCTCACTAGAATTCGCGAGTTTGTTTCTGAATTACAGGTGAAACCCGCGAGCGCAGTTCCAATTTTGCCAAACGTGGAAGCGGGGCGACCGATTTCAGACCTCTACCACATCATTCCAGAGGAACACAAGCAGCCTTATAACGCCGGTCACCTTCTTGACTGCCTCCTGGATGGCGCGCATCTGGATGAGTTTCAATCCGACTACGCGAAAGAGATGATCACGGGGCATGCGCGGGTTTGTGGCATCCAGGTGGGCGTGATCGCTAACAATCGCGGCATGATTCGAGCGCCAGCCGGGGGACCGCCGCGCTTTGGCGGAATCATTTATACGGAATCGGCTGAGAAGGTGGCCTACTTTATCGAGACTTGTAATCGGCGTCAGACCCCTTTGCTCTTCATCCAGGATGTTTCCGGTTTCATGGTGGGCTCTGAAGCAGAACACTCGGGAATAATTCGCGCGGGGGCGCGCTTTGTTGAAGCAATGGCAACCGCCTTGATACCTAAGATCGTGCTTACGGTAAACCATGCGTCCGGCGCGGGCTACTATGCGATGGCCGGGCAGGGGTTCGATCCTGACTTTATTTTCAGTTGGCCAACCGGGCGGATGGGCGTAATGGAAGGCGACTCGGCGGTGCAAGCAGTCTTTGGCGGCCAGCTCGACAAATTGAAGAAGAACAGAGAAGAGCCCACCGAAGACCTTGAGGCGGAGATGGACCAGGTGCGCGAGACTTATGAGATGGAACTGGATGCGAAATATGCGGCGGCGCGCGGTTTTGTTGATGCAGTGATCACTCCGGAATTCACACGGGACGCGTTGGAACTTGCGTTGAGGACCTGTCTAAACTACAGCGGTCCGCATATCGGACCGTTTGTCCTCCCCCCAAGTTTGGTCTGAAGCACTCGTGGTCAGAATCAAGTGCGCAGAGGCTGGGCTGAACTGTCATTTGATCGCTAACCCGCTTGAGGGTGACTTAAAGCCAAGATGAAAAAGAAGATTCGCGTTGCTGCTGGCCAGGGGTTCTGGGGCGATCTGCTTGACGCACCCGTGCGCCAGGTTGAAGGTGGGCCGATCGACTACCTTATGCTCGACTATCTCGCGGAAGTAACGATGTCGATCATGCAAAAGCAACGATCGCGAGATCCTAACACAGGCTACGCAAAGGATTTCATTCCCTTAATGAAACAAATACTGCCCGCGTGCGTCGAGCGAAATATTAGGGTAACGGCCAACGCCGGAGGCGTGAACGTCGAAGGTTGCGCTGACGCTGTGCGCGAAGTTGCCAGGGAGACGGGACTGGCGGGCAAATTACGAATCGGAATAGTAACTGGCGACGACATCATGTCCAATCTCGATGAACTGCTTGGCCGGGGAATCAAGTTGCGCAACATGGAAACCGGTGAGCCGCTCGTGACGGTGCGTGATCGAATTCAAAGCGCAAACGCCTATCTTGGCGCCTGGCCCATGGTGGAGGCGCTGAACGGTGGTGCCAGGATCGTCATTACCGGACGTGCGACTGACACAGGTCTAACCCTCGCTCCTATAATCCACGAGTTTGGCTGGGTGCCTGATGACTGGAACAGGCTGGCCGCCGGAACAATCGCCGGACATATTATTGAATGTGGTGCGCAAGCTTCTGGCGGCAATTGTCAATATGATTGGCGCAGCATTCCAGATCTCGCAGATGTCGGTTTCCCGATCGCAGAGGCCGCGCCTGATGGAACGTTTGTTATCACCAAGCACGAAGGCACAGGCGGCTGCGTGACTATCCCTTCTATAAAGGAGCAACTGGTCTACGAGATGGGCGATCCGCACGAATACATCACCCCCGACTGCGTGGCCGATTTCACGACCGTCCATCTCGAAGACGCGGGACCCAATCGGGTCCGCGTCTACGGCGTCCAAGGCCGGTCGGCAACCGAGTTTCTCAAAGTCTCGATCAGCTATTCGGCCGGATTCAAGGCTGTTGGCACCCTCGTTTACTCTTGGCCCGACGCCTACGAAAAAGCCCAGGTTGGCGGCAAAATTCTCCGCGCGCGGCTTGATCGACTTGGCCTGGAGTTTGATGAAGTATTGACAGAGTTCGTAGGCGTGAATGCTACGCACGGCGCTCTAGCGGGAGAGCCGCCAACGGACATACCTGAAGTGCAGTTGCGAGTGGGCGTGCGCAGCGAAAATAGCGGCGCCGTCGAACGATTTACTAAAGAAATTGCTCCGCTTATTCTGACCGGGCCGCCTGGAGTTACCGGCTTCGCCGGGGGACGGCCCAAGGTGGAAGAAATCGTTGCCTACTGGCCGGCGCTGATTCCCAAAGAAGAAATCAAGCCGAAGGTTCAGCTAATCGAGGCGTGACATTCGGGCGATGGGGGGAGCGGGTGACGGGGAGACGGGCGGTTTAAGGCCCAATGCCCAATCTCCGACTGTCCCACTCCCACCGAGACAACTAACAGTAAAATCAGTGATCAGCTAACTTGCGATTTACTATTTGCCATTCACCAACCACCTTCTGCTGATGAGAATCCAGTTAACCAAACTAGCCCACGCTCGTTCGGGCGACAAAGGCAACACTGCAAACGTTGGCCTGATTGCGCTTCGCGATGAGTTTTATCCGATTCTGGTAAGGGAAGTCACCGCTGATCGGGTCAAGGAGCACTTCAAAGGCATTTGTAAAGGGGAAGTGGAGAGGTTTGAGTTGGAAAATCTCGGTGCGCTTAACTTCCTCTTACATGAAAGCCTGGGCGGTGGTGGAACTCTCTCGCTGATGACGGACGCCCAGGGAAAGACCTTCTCAACCGCGCTGTTGCGTATGCAGATTGATATTCCCGATGAGGAAGCTCGCCCTTTGGGACTAGATTAACATTTTCCATATCTCACTTGAGATTTTTCATTCGCATTTTCCTGCATCTTATCTGATGCTTCGTGTTACTTCGTGGGTCGTTGCTTGGCCGAGAGATCAGAACGATCCACTAAACCACATGACGCAGCCCGTTTTCGGGCCGCAACCAAAATATAGCGTTGACTGAGATTTTCTGTAATGATTCACAAAACTAGAGGGTCGCAATACATGTACGAGACTTTGAAC
>JACCSP010000245.1 GCA_013812905.1 Pyrinomonadaceae bacterium | reverse complement strand
TAATGATTGAAATAATTGATAGGCGAGAGGAATGTAACGAGCCGGTAGGTCGCATTCGGGTGAAAGGAAAGCTAAGCGCCGAGTCGCCGTCTCCGGTAGATTCGACCCTCGTGCGTGGTAATTTGATCGCCCCCTTGATTGATGAATTGCCGCTGCTCGCCGTGGTGGGAACGCAGTTGCCGGGTGGTATTGAGATTCGCGACGCGACGGAGCTAAGGCGCAAGGAGAGCGACCGCATCGACGTCACGGTGAAGAATCTTCGGGCGATGGGGGCGGAGGTTCAAGAGTTTGAAGACGGGCTGGCCGTACACGGTCGGACGCAATTGCTTGGGGCGATGCTCGACTCCGGTGGCGACCATCGCATCGCCATGGCTTTCGCAGTGGCTGCCCTTACTGCCACAGGTGATTCAGAGATCGGCGGAGCGGAATGCGTAAGCGTATCGTTTCCTGATTTTTTCACACTCCTGGAATCGCTCGTCGAACGGTAGGAGTTGAATCAGGAAGCGTAAGCACCGCGTTTGCTACAGAACCGGGAGCGGTAGCGACCGCCTTCAAGCAAGGCAGTATTCACGGGGGGGGGAACTGAATGGAAAATGGCCCGATCGTCATCACCGGCTTCATGGGCTCAGGCAAATCGACTGTGGCGCGCTCTCTCGCACGCCGGCTGAATTCGCGAATGATCGATCTTGACGAGGAGATCCTTAAAGAGGAAGGACGCTCAGCAAAGCAGATCATTGAAGAAGAGGGCGAGCCCTCGTTCCGTGAGATCGAAACCCGGGTGCTTAGCGACCTGCTCCAAGATAATGCGGCGGAAGTTATCGCACTCGGCGGCGGCGCCTGGACCCTGCCCAGAAATCGCCATCTAATCACGTCGGCGGGCGGCATAAGTGTTTGGCTTGACGCACCATTTAGTCTCTGTTGGCAGAGGATCGTGGCCGGCATCGTGGCCGGCAAAGACAAGCGACCCCTCGCACGGACCGAACAGGAAGCCCTCGATATCTATACCGAGAGGCGTGCGGCTTACGCCTTTGCGGATTTGCATGTGAAAGCTACGGGGAACAAGACTGTAAACGAGATAGCTCTGGAGATCGCGAAAGCCTTAACGGGACGCTGAAAGACAAACACAATCCATGAAATCACAAAGAACCCCACGAAGAGGTAGTCATAGTTCGAGTTACACTAAAAACACTGTAAAGTTTGAGAGACACACTGCAAAAGCGTCCCCTACCTTAGGACTGAGAAGCGCAACCCAACAGGGCCCCGCCGGCATTTGACTGCCAACGAGGCCCTGACCCCCGCAGAACGCTTTCGATTTGCCAGCCTCGCTATTAGGTCAAGAGCGACTTCCGCAGGAGTGGCTGGGGTGAGGAACTTCTGAACGCCGACAATAAGTCTTGGCGTCAATTCTCGCAAGCCAATTTCATTGGCGTTTTTTACTATCCCTTGGCCGATCCTTTCGGCCCTCTGTCGCGTCGAATTTACTTGCGTCGATGACCCCATTCTGTTTCCGATATTCGGTGGGAGTGACTCCATGGATTCTCTTGAAGTCCCTGACGAAGTGGCTTTCATCGGTGAAACCAACCCGCGCAATGATCTCCTTAACACTCAAGAATGTGTCCACCAGCAGACTGGTCGCATCCTGCATTCTTAGCGTCCTAAGGTAGCGCGCTGGCGGGGTTCCAGTTTCAGCCTTAAACAGATAGCAGAGGCGGTTAGGAGAAAGGTTGACTGACTCCGCCATAATGCTTAAGGGAAGAGCCCGTCGCGGATCGTGTTTCATCAGGGCGATGACTGTGAGAACTCTTTGGTCCATGGTTACCTCCCTAGGGAATGCGTCTTTGGCGATGTCGCACATAAGAGGTGAGCACCCAGTCGCCTAAAGCAGACCCAGCGGAATATGTTTTCCGACATGCGGACAGTGTGTTTGGCCATTGCCCCGCGTTGCCCGGTGGCAAAGCCTTCTCTTGCAAAATGCCAATGACTAGCCTGGTTCGGTCCTCGCCTGCGCCGTAACCCATTCACAAATATGTTGATCATTAGGCGTGTCCCTTCGTCTTCAGAAACCGACCTCTTTGTTGCCTTGGCGCCAGTCTGCGAACTAGAATGAGCAGGTTCGAAGGTTTCGACTTGTTTCTCACTCGCAGCTAAGCTACTCACAATTCCGTGGGAAGTCCTTAGAAGACCCTCAAAGAGTTATCAGAAAGTTCTTAAGAAGTTTTATGCAGGCCACCAAAAGTTCTTACCACTTTGGCCCCTACCGCCTGGACGCGAGCCAGCGTGTCCTACTGCGCGATGGCAAGCCAGTATCGTTGACGTTGAAAGCCTTTGACACACTGATCGCCCTGGTCCAAAAACAGGGGCACGTTGTTGAGAAAGATGATCTGATGAAACAAGTTTGGCCCGACGCCTGCGTCGAGGATTCAAATCTCACACAGAACATCTTCACTCTGAGAAAAGTCTTGGGGGAAACTGCGGAGGGTTCGAAGTACATCGAAACGGTTCCACGACGGGGCTATCGTTTCGTAGCACCGGTTGATGAAGTCTTGGAGGTTTCATCCACACTAGCGAAGTCGACCGAGAGCTATCAAGCCCTTAGCGAGACTACCGACTTGCCGGGTACTCGAACAACCCGGTTTCTGGCCGTGCTGCCTTTCATTAATGTTAGTAACGACGCGGACACGGAGTACCTTTCGGACGGCATCACGGAAAGCATCATTAATGGCCTTGCGCAGCTGCCATTGTTGCGTGTCATGTCCAGGAGCACGGTCTTTCGTTACAAAAATAGCGGGCTTGATGCTCAGCGAATTGGGCGGGAACTAGGCGTGGACGCCGTGCTGTTAGGGCGAGTCCATTCATTCGACCAGAGACTGGTTATTGGTGCGGAGTTAGTGGATGTGGCCAATGGTTGGCAGCTCTGGGGTGAGAGTTATGATCGGGGATCTGGCGCCATCTTCGAGGTTCAGGACGAAATAGCCAGACAGATATCAGCCGCATTGCGGCTGAGGTTAAGCGGAGAGGAGGAGCGCCGACTCGCCAAGCGCCATACCAGGAGCATCGAGGCATATCAGTTTTATCTCAAGGGTCGCTTCCATTGGAGTAAGTACACTAAGGAAGGTCTAGAACAGGCGATAGGCCACTTTCGGCGGGCGCTAGACTTGGATCCGAATTATGTACTGGCATATGCCGGGATCGTAGACTGTTACCTGAGGCTGGCGACAAATTACATTCCTCCAGCCGAGGCTCTGCCCAGGATCGGTGGGGTGCGAGCACGAGAAAAGGATGACGCAATCCCCGAAGCCCAACCCTTTCCTGGGATGTTTAAGATGCGCCAGGAATGGGACCGGAAGGCTGCGGAACGAGAGAGCAAACGCGCCATCGAGCTTAAGTCGACGTACCCCGCAGCACACCAATGGCACGCCGCCTATTTGTTTTCAGCCGCTTTGTACCGCGAGGCCCGTCACGAGACGGAGCGCGCACATCCGATCGGAAACGATGAGCCAGATAGTGTGGCCAATGCACATCTCTCAAGTGAGACGCGCTGGGCCGATTTACCCCCGGCTGAAGAGGTTCAGGTTTTCTGTACGGTCGCTCGCGAACAAATAGAAGCGGGCAACTTTGAGGCTGCCTGCGTCGTGCTTCAACAATGGTGGACGATCGGAGAGTGGCCCAAGGTTCAAGGATTAGAAACACACTCATCCGCGGACCTGCTTTTCACCACTGGAGCTCTCGCTGGCTGGGTGGCCAGTTCGAGACAAGTACCCAAAGGACAGAAACACGCTGAGGCGCTTCTAAACGGATCGATTGCACTCTTCGAGCAGCTTGGACTTAAGACGCGAGCCGCCGAGGGCAGAATTGAACTTGCTTATTGTTATTACAGGGAGGGGCTGTTTGACCTGGCGCGCAGTACACTTCAGATGGCGCTTGAGGGATTACCGAAAGAGGAACCCGAGGTCAGAAGCATAGGGCTCATAAGGTTGGCTGTGGTTGAATGTGACGCAGGACATCTCAAGGCCGCTCACGAACTGTTGAGCAAGGTGGCCGAGATCGGGGAAGTGGTCGGTCCATGGGTTACCGGGCGCTACCACCTAGAGTTAGCCACAACGCTCAAGGACCTCGGAGTTGCGGAGACACTCCCGGCGTTTTTTGACTTGGCACTTGGGCATTATCAGCAGGCTCTATACGAGTTTGAGGCGATTGGTAACCACCGCCTTGCGGCCGTTGTGGAAAACAATCAAGGCTATCTTCTTTTAGTCCTTGACAGACTCGACGAGGCCCAATCGCATTTGATTCGCGCTCGAGGGCGTTTTGAGAGCTTCGCTGACAAGGCCCGGAGTGCGCAAGTCGATGAAACTTTGGCTCAGCTTCACCTGGCGGCTGAGCGACCAGACGTCGCTGAGC
>JACCSP010000022.1 GCA_013812905.1 Pyrinomonadaceae bacterium | reverse complement strand
GCTACGGAATCATCAAAGAAGAATACGACCCTGCTCCGGCAATAGGGGTGCGGAAAGACTTCTACTGATCGGACAAGCCAGGTTAACCACCTTTAGTTAGTAACCCCGATTTCGGGTCTATGTGCGCTAGCGCACAGACCGTCTTTTATTGCCTGTGTTAGAAATCAGAGGTTGACCTCCTGTGTAGTCTGAACTGGCACTAACGAAGCATTCTAATGTTTTCTCCAAAGCGATTTCTGTCGGTCGAAAATCCGCGGCTTGATGCCCTGCCCAAAGAAACCCACAACCTTACCGAACCCCAGCAGACGCAAGAAGGGCTGCGGACTTCAGAAATTCGTTACCGGCGGCTCTTCGAGGCCGCCCGAGACGGAATACTAATCCTTAACGCAGGGACACTAAAGATAACCGACGTGAATCCATTTATGACGGAGTTATTGGGTTATTCGCGCGAAGAATTTCTGGGGAAGGAGCTTTGGGAAATCGGTCTGTTTGGCGACCAGAAGGCGAGCCAGACTGCGTCTCGGGAGTTGCAGGAGACAGGTTATCTCCGCTACGACGACTTACCGCTGCGAACAAGGCAGGGGGAGAGTCGGGAGGTGGAATTTGTCAGCAACGTCTATGACGAAGCCGGCCGTCAAGTTATTCAATGCAACATCCGCGACATCAGTGAACACAAGCGAGCAAAGGAAGAACACAGACTGCTTTTGGAGAGCGCATTGGAAAGTGCGCAGACGGCAAGAGCGGAGGCCGATTCAGCTAACTCCATCAAGGATGAGTTTCTCGCCATCTTGTCACATGAATTGCGTACTCCCTTGACTTCGATTCTCGGCTGGTCAGATTTGCTCACCACCGGCGATCTCGACGAGGTAGCATCAAAACGCGCTCTTGAGATCATCATCCGTAACGCCCGTGCTCAGAGACGACTAATTGACGATCTGCTCGACATTTCGCGCATCATCACCGGCAAGCTGCGCCTCGAGGTGCAACCCGTACAACCCGCACCGATGATCGAGGCGGTAGTTGAAGGCGTTCGTCCGGCGGCAGAAGCCAAATGCATTAGTCTCCATACAGCTCTTGATTTTCGCGTCAGCCCGATTTCTGCCGACCCCGACCGACTCCAACAAATAATCTGGAATTTACTAACCAACGCGATTAAGTTCACTCCCAAAGGCGGGCACGTGCTGGTGTGGATGCAGAGCTTCGCCTCGCACATCGAGATCACCATCAGCGACACGGGGCACGGCATCACCCCGGCCCTCCTGCCGCACGTCTTCGACCGATTTCGGCAGTCCGACTCCTCGAGCACACGCAGGCACGGCGGGCTTGGGATCGGGCTCTCCATCGTGCGCCAGTTGGTTGAACTGCACGGCGGGACGGTGGTGGCTGAAAGTCCGGGTGAAGGAGGGGGCACGACATTTAAGTTAGTACTCCCCGTTAAGCCCGCCCAAGAATCGACCGACGTCGAGGAGACTTTTCCAATCGTTGCGGGGCAAACGGCAACCAGTCGGCAGCCATCGCTTAAAGGTATTAGAGTGCTCGTCGTCGATGATGAACCAGATGCGCTGGACCTTGTGGTTGCGGTTCTGAGGGGGCGAGGCGCCGAAGTGGTCCCCTTGGATTCAGCTATCGAAGCCCTGGAGGAGATTGAGAGACAGCCATTCGACGTGCTGGTCTCGGACATCGAGATGCCGGGGATGGACGGCTATGCACTGATCAGAAAAATACGCGGGCTTCCGCCAGAGCGCGGAGGAAAAATTCCAGCCGCCGCATTGACGGCTTATGCGGGAATCGAAGACCGTAGGTGCGTGCTCTCTGCTGGGTATCAAACACACATTCCGAAGCCGGTCGAGCCCACCCAGTTGACAACCGTTGTGGCTACTCTTGGCGAGCGATCTGCTTCACCCTGATGCTATCAATTTGAAGACCTGGCCAGCGAAGTTCGAAGGAAGGACCACATGAAAACAGAACGTGGACACGAGTTCTGCGGAGTTCACAGAAGGGCGTTCGAGCCGGACTAAATTCCCCCCAGACAACTGGCAGCCGGTAACGAATTGGGCTTGGAACTGAAAGACGAAATTGAGGTGGCTGGAAGCTCCGTAAGGAATCCTCGACTCCGCTTTTTATAGGGTATGATTCGGGAGGCGAAGCAAACCTTCCAGGATAAGAAGGATGAAGCGGGGAGAATAGCCCGTGCGGTTGCTCCCTAGAATAGTTACACCCGCCGTCCCAAGTGGCGTAGCACCATTAAATTTAGCTCGGTAACCCGGCTAAACTCACCGCGAGCTAGGCGTCAAGCTGCAAACCATTCCTGAATTCAAATTGCATTGAAAATCTATTTGCAACCGTTGTGCTGGCGCTCCTTGCCGGCGAATGTCATCCAGACTCAGATCCAGATTCGGCTTGTTAGAAACCCGGCACGACAATTTGATTGTCGACTGATTTGACGCCTCGAACAGCCTTTACTATCTGCTCTGCCTTCGCCTTTGTCGCCGCGGAATTAACAGTCCCCGTCAGGACAGCCCGGGCATCGGTAACAGTCATAACCACTCCAGCCATATCCAGTTCCTGAGTCAGCCTTTTTGTGGCAATGTCCTGCATG
>JACCSP010000226.1 GCA_013812905.1 Pyrinomonadaceae bacterium | reverse complement strand
CTTATTCTCTTTCATCACGGGAAACGCAGACTTGATGACGTAGACCGTGCCCAATAGATGAACTCTCAGCACGAGCTCGAAGTCATCCAGAGACATCTTCAAGAAGCTTTTATCTCTCAGAATACCTGCGTTGCAGATGAGGGTATCCACCTTGCCGAATTCATCGAGAGTTTGCTTGACGAGGTTGCTCGCACCTTCTCTTTGTGAGACATCATCGAAGTTTGCAGTCCCCTGGCCGCCATCTCTTAAAATTTCATTAACCACTGACTCAGGCGCTTCAGAGGCACCCGTCCCCTCAACCGTCCCGCCTTTGTCGTTGACGACTACGCGTGCACCGCGCGCCGCAAGGTGAAGAGCGTAGCTTCTGCCCAGGCCACTTCCGGCCCTGTAATAACAGCTACTCTGTCATCAAACAATATTTCTCATCACCATGCCATGAACAATGCGCGATCGGCGCAACTAACCAAACTGAAGGCGCTATTTCTTACCAGCACGGACGGTCGAATTCTCCGCGAAATCACCGAGGCGCCGCCGCCGAGCGTGAAATTGCTACGTGTATTCTTGCTTGCGAAACCGGGTTCGTCTACATGCATAGAGCGTCACGAATTCACCGGATACCCGTATCCGTTTTGGTCCTGGAAATGAATCGCGTTTCCCTCAACACACAAGTTCGTCCAAAGGGCGCACTCTTTCTCATTGTTTCCATTGCACGTCGGCCTTGTGAAGTCATGAGACATATGATGTAGAAATTGTCACCGTGAATTTTCTTGCTTTTCAAAACTTAATAGGCCAAAGCGGGCTGGCGCGTGGAAGGTCTTTACTGCAGTCGGGCTCCAAGCAAGAAACTTTCGCTTTGTGTCGTCACCGGGCCCGTCAGCCCGATAGAAGTTGATCCGCCATTGCATACCCGGGCTGATTTGATCTACCCCTAGGCTCGCAAGCGGGATGCGCATTTCACAGCACCAGTAGCGGCTTTTCTCATCGACCTTCGTGGCATGATCAAAGCCCGAATTCCAGGTTACATCATAGAATGGATCCTGATCGAGATCGATTGCCAGATCGACCCATTGGTTGTTCGGCGCAACCTGGAGTTCCCGGTAAATATTCGCTTGCTCCGGAAAAGGGTTAACAAAGACTTCGACCACGTCGCGGTCCCAGAGTCCCCATCGCTCCTGGGAAATGTCTTCCGCCAAATAGGTAAACAGCTCAGTGTATTTCGACCAGAATGCCACATAAAAATAGCTGCCGGTCCAGAGTGTGGCCACCTCCGTGATCGCCTCCGGAAAGTTCTCGCCTGGCAGGTATGATGTGTCAAACGTGACCTTCTCGGAGGCACTCCACTCGCGCTTCGAAATGTCGCCGTCGGGAACGAAGTCTTTCGGACTGAACTTGGATATCACGCGTTGTTGGCTCAAGTATGGTGGGCCGTTATTCCCGAGTTGAATAGGAAACGTAAGCGTCGTTACGGACGTGGTTAACATGAGATTTTTCGAAGGCACCCCATCCATGACCTGTTTCAGATTTACACTGACAGATGCCTTATGACATCGGCCCAGTAATTCTCACTTCAGGCACGGCTCACGCGCCTTGCATACGCTGTCGAAGAAGATCAGCGTATCGGCAATGTGCTCTCGCCAGTAGTCCCAATCGTGCCCGCCTTCGTACTCGAAATATTGATGGGGAATGTTAAGCGCGAATAAAGCCTGGTGTAATTCTCGGTTTTTCTCGATCAGCGCGTCGCTTGTGCCGCAATCAAATCGAAACGGAGGGAGAGACTCCCTTTGTCTCTTCATCCAGTAGAGTAGTCGGGCGTCTTCGCGCTCAAGCGTTTCGCCGAAGAATGCTAAGGGTTCTTCGACGAGCGTTGCCAGCTGATTCGGATCGGTAATGGACGAGTGTCCCGAAAACCCCGCAACCTTTTCCGCGTACTTAGCGCCCAGCCGCAGCGCTCCGTAGCCCCCCATCGAGAGCCCGGCGATGAAGAGTAGCGACCGGGAGTCGATGCAAGGAATAACTTTGGTCACGCAGCCGATCACATCTTCCATGATCCACCCTTCATAATCGGCTTCTGCATGGGCTATGTAGCCGCTGCCGTCGCCCCACAGACCGTCCGAGGGCATGCAGAGCACTATTGCTTCGATCAATTGCTTCTCGATCAGATTGAGAGCCGTCAAGTGCGCGCCGCCCTTCATTGACCAGGACCAATGGCTGCCATAGACCCCGTGCAGCAGCATAACAACGGGCAGTCTATCTTTCCGCTCGCATCCCGGCGGCACAAAAATGGTTACGTCGCCGCGCCTTTTGAGGGCCGGACTCTTAAAGGTCAGATACCGCAGGTGATCCCGCTCATACTGCGGATCAGAAAGCTCGACATTGCCATACTCGCTCATGATCCATCCATCACCAGTACGCCCTTGGCGTTTATCCCGGCGTGCATATCCTCGAACGCTTGCGCCAAGCCTTCGAGTGGGTAAATTCGCGTTACCATCTCGTCCAGTTTTAGTCGCTTTCGCGTATAGAGATCCAAGAGCAAGGGAAAATCAACTGAAGGGCGGCACTGGCCATAAAGAGGGTTGATGTAGAACTTGTCCCACTCGAAAAGTTCCATATTGAATTCAACTGACTGCTCGATCCCGCTCACGCCTACCGCCGTACCGCCGTTCCGGACCATTGCCAGAGGCGCCGGACCTAGTTCGGGAACCGCCGTGCATTCAAAAGCATAATCAGCACCCCTACCCTCCGTCAGTCCTTTGACCTTCATTGCCGCATCTAACAGGCCTTGATCTTTTCGGTCTGCAAGAATTGTGTTCGTTGCCCCAAACTCCAACGCAAGCCTTAAGCGCGCCGGATTAACATCCACAGCAATGATCTGACGTGCGCGAGCGTAGACTGCCCCTTGAATGACACTCAGGCCAACTCCGCCGGTTCCTAAAACGACTACTGTACTATCCGTCTGAACCCTGGCGGCGTTCACCACAGATCCAAATCCTGTCATCACCCCGCATCCAAGGATCGCGGCTGGGGCAAAGGGAATATCAACATCCATTCTGATCACAGCCTGGCTGGGCACTACTGTGTGAGTGGACATGGTTCCCAGACTAAAATCAGGAACAATCTTCTCCCCTCTGAATATGCAGCGTTCATCGGGCAAACGCGGTTTGTTCTCGCAGATGTTCTCCGCCCCTCTGCTACATTGAAAGCAACTTCCGCATGGGATTGCCCAATTCAATAGAACGCGATCCCCTTCTTTCACGTGCGCGATGTTGGGGCCCACCTGCAATACAACCCCAGCGCCTTCATGGCCCATGATGAACGTTGTCCCAAAATTCTTCATGTGATCGAAATCAGTGTGACAGACGCCACTGGCTCTAATCTCTACGCACACCTCATCTCGCTCGGGGTCTCCAAGTGTGATTTCTTCAATCACAAAATTTCCCTTTCCGTCTGATACCGCCGCTCTCGCCTTCATTTCAACTACGTATCCTCAATCTCAATGGTGGTCGCCACCTGCTCACTGCCAGTTCAAGTCCACTCGCTCGCCTCTGCGCCACGCTTCAATTGACTTTTCGCAGACGACGGTCGAGATAATGCCGTCAGCCGCGGAAGTCTCTGGGGAGCGCTCGCCAGCTACTGTCGCGAAGAACCCCTCGATCTCAGCTCGATATAAATCGTCTGGCTCGCAAGGGTATTTTTCGACCACAACGCTTTGCTCATTCCGACTTCCGATCTTCAATTCACCCGTTACGATATCAACTGCGGCCCAGCCTAAGTCGCCAATAACTTCGTAGTCGTGGCGTTGCGGCATCTGCACGTAATTGATGTGTAGCGTCACGACGAGGGGATCGTCATACCCGCAGACTACGTCCGCAACATTTGGGTCTGAAGAGAATTCCAGAGAGCCAGCGTGGAATGCGGTCACCTGGATTGTCTTGGGTGCGCGGCCGAGCAGCCAATAAAAGAGGTCAGGCTGATGCGAATAGTCTAGAAAAAGAGAACCGGGCTCGTGGGTTTGGTAGCGCGAGGCTGAGTTCGCGAGTATGACGTACATGCCGGCGCGTCCGTGAACGTGCAATATCTGACCGAGCACACCTCCACTGATCACCTCTTTAAGCCGTGCTAGAACGGGCAGGAAATGCAGAACGAAGCCGATGTTAAGAATCTTGCCAGAAGCCTCGGCCGCCTCCTTCATACGCCGTGCTTCAACCAGGGAATTACTCATGGGCTTCTCGCAGAAGACGTGACAGCCCGCACGAAGTGCCGCGACTGTTTGGGCGGCGTGGAGCGGATTGGGGGTGCAGATCCAGACGACCTCGGGTTGCGTTGCCAGCATCTGTTCGAAAGATTCATGTTTGACGAGCGGGCCGAGTTCACTCTCGGCGCGTGTGAGCATTTCAGCTGAAGGTTCAAACACCTCTACCGCGACGTCTTTCCGCTCGCAGAGCAGTCTCGCATGACGGCGGCCGATGGAACCGATGCCGACGATGACAACACGTCGTTTCGCAGCTATTTCCACCAGGAGAAACCTCCGTCGACGACTAAGTTGTGCCCGGTGACGTAGTCTGAAGCGGGTGAAGCGAGGAAAAGGACCGCACCCTTCAGATCGACGCCGTAACGGCCCATCCTGCCGAGCGGCGTACGGTCGCTATAGTCTGCAACGAACTGCTCGGGCAGATTCCGCGCGAAGCCACCAGGTGATATTGCGTTGACGCAGATGCCATGCGGAGAGAGCCAGCCGGCGAGGTCACGAGTCATGCCGATCACGCCGGCTTTCGCGGCGGCGTAGTCTACCTGTGACGGCGCCATTCGGCTGGGTTCATAAACGCGACGATCTCGTCCCACAAGCCCTGCGATGGAAGCGATGCTTATGATTTTCCCGGAGCCTTGCTCGGCCATGACTCTACCTACGGCGCGGGAACAGTAGAGGACGCCGGTTAGGTTCAACTCGATAAGCTCGCGGATGTCTTCAGGGTCGCGCTCGGCGAGCGTCGGAGTTCCGCTGCCTGGGGTGCCGCCGCCTGCGTTGTTAACGAGCACATCGATCCGTCCGAAACGCGAGATCGTCAGGCTGACTGCTTCTTCCACATGAGCGGCATCTGTATGGTCCAAGGCGATCGGCAGTGTTTCAGTTCCGTAGGTTTGCGCGAGGCGGTCGGCTGTTTTCTCAGCGGCCGTGATCTCGCGCGAGGTGAGTGCGACTCGGCAGCCCGCAGCCGCCAGCACCGAGGCAGCGTCTAACCCTAAGTGACGCGCGCCACCAGTGATGAGCGCTACCTTGCCAGAGAGGTCAAAGAGTTTCCGGATCTCCTCGTGCATGAATCAACGCCTCCCAGTTCGGGGAATGCGAGCTAAAGCAGCATTCCTGTGAACGTAAATGATCTCTCTATTCTTCAAAGCGAATGATGCCAAAGCAGCTTGGAGTGTGAAACGACTCTACTGTGGTTGGGCTCCACGCGAGAGACCGTCGCCGTTTAGGGTGACGGGTTCCATCACACCTATAGAAGTTGATGCGCCATTCAGCGCCAGAATTGATTTGCTTTACTCCCAGGCTAACGAGTGGGATGCGCATTTCACAATACCAGGTGCCGTTTAGCTCATCGACGCGTGTGACATGATCAAAACCTGAATCCCAGCTCATGTCGTAGAATGGAGTTTCTCAAGATCAATAGCCAGATCGACCCACTGATTGTTAGGCGCCACTTCCAACTCAAAGTACGTGTTCATTCGGTCCGGAAAAGGGTTAATAAAGACCTCGACCACATCGCGCTCCCAAAGTCCC
>JACCSP010000216.1 GCA_013812905.1 Pyrinomonadaceae bacterium | reverse complement strand
CAATGCCCTCGTTGACGTAGATCCGCAGTGGCAGGTCCGCGAGATTTGCGAGCTCAACTACTAGTCGTCCAACCCATCCAGCTTCCAGTGGTGTGGTATTTACCAGCAGGCCGGCTCGCGCATAGGTGGATTTACCCATCGCGATTCCGGTTACATTCCGGGGCATATGAAAGGTCTCGACGGTTACCCCTAGCGCATAAGAATGTGGCGAAAGCAGATAGTATTTCGACGCATCTTCGGCAATGCGCAATGGCGGCTCTACAAGCGATTCATCATCGAAAGCCTTGGGGTCGATCTCGCGTCCGTGGATGGGTGAAAACACGCGGAAGCCGTCATCGGAAAGTCGCATGTCATATCCATAGCTCGAAGCCCCGGCGGAAATTATCCGACGGCCATCAACATGCCGAACCAACTTGGGCTCAAAAGGAGAGATTAATTGATGTTGCTCCGCCATTCGGCGGATCCAGCGATCCGATTTAACTGTCATGATGGGGCCAGAGAATACAGCGGCGTGCGATAAGTGACAAGGAAGATCATCACTGATCACTCATAGTCAATTTCTTAATACGAATCGTCCCATCGCCAACAGTGAACTTGAAGAACGCCCCGCCTGCTCCGGCACGAGCCCTCACGACGCGGTTAGTGATCCCGGGACGTTGACGCGACTCGAACGCTGAAAACATGTCACTTATCTCGCCGGAACGTAAGACGTCAGCATCAACGTCGCCATTGAAACCCGCGGGCAGCTCAACATTCAAGTCTCCCGCAGCGATGCGAAGATCTGCACCGGCGCCTCGCCAACTGCGCGTTGGGATCCTGACATTGATTCGTCCGGAGGCTACGGTGGCGTTGATCGTTCCTGACGTCAGAGTTAAGTGAGTCTCGCTTTCTGTCGCGGTTAAAGTTATGGCACCTTCGACCCCGCGTACCGTGATGGGACCATGCCCGGCACTAATCTCAAGATCGATAGCCATAGGCACGCGAATCCGATAGTCGATCTTCCAGGGAAGACCGAATAGCTTCTTGGGAAAGTTCTTGGCCACCCGTCGCATGAAAACCTTGTCGTGGGTTCCTGTGCTTAGGATGCGCAGGTGATTCACATCGTCATCCAGCAGCCATCCATTGACCGCTGCCAGGCGATTTAGATCCTCTTCGGTTTCTGCGCGCAGTTCGATGTCTGCCGTAATTTCAACTTCGCTCCGCGGCCATCCTTCAACTGTGATTGATCCTTGAGGAGCGCCAATGATCGTCACGGTGCCGCCATACCCCAACCGCCGTTTCTCATGTCTGGTAGCGGTGCGTGTGAGCTTCGACGCCGCGGCTGGGGTCTCTCTCTGCTGTGCCACCGATGTAGATATCAACGCATCGGAGGCGAGTATGGTGAGAGCTGCAATGCGAAAGCCGACCTTGAATCTGGAATTTGAGGTCATTTTAGAAAACCGGCACACATCCCAGCCCTCCCTGCGGACGACGTACAATGGCGCACTCAACGTCAGAACCGAGGAGCGGTAGCGACCGGGTCCAAGTCACGGGACCACTCGACCGGATAATGACTAGTGATTCCACATCGCTTGAGTGAGGCGTTGCCACACCCGGTCGCTACGCTCCTCGGTTCTGACGTTGAGGGGCAAACCCTCTGTAGCGTTCAACCCTAAATGACGTGCAAGACCCGATCGGATCCACATTTATCTCTACGACTTGCGACAACCGTGGCCATTGCGACCCGGCGGCAAGTTTGTGCCGAATGTGAAGCCGATGAGGAACTACGCTCAGGCTCGCATAGTAACATCCGCGCCCGAGACGCCCCTAACTTAAAAAAATGATGCGGACGTTCTCAATCTTCATCAAGATCGTCCGCATCAGGAATACAACTTGCTCTGCTGCTTAGCGACGAATAAATGTGATACTGCCCTGAAAGGTTGTCACCATTACTGATGAACGACCATCGCCCACATCGCCAACGAATTTCCTACCGTCACCAAGTGTCTGAAAGCGGTTATTCCAAAACTCGCCCAGGGCAATTTTCTTTGTCGACGCCGCCGCCACAAGTCGGAAGGCAGAATCCGCAGGGATTCGAACACTGATGTCTCCCTTGGTCGATTGGAACTGGTATGTGCCGCCTCGGGAGAAACCTCCATCGAAGAAAATGTTACCGATAGTGTTTTGCGCCAGCACCTGAGTGGCGCTGATGCCGCTCAATGTGATATCCCCTTCGGTAGAAATGTGAGCCCGCACGAGGCCGCCGCCGATATTGCTAATCGTGATATCTCCCCGTCGCGTCTCGATATCAACCGAAGAATCCTGCGGTACCTGAATTTTGAAGTTTACATCGCCAACGTCACCGCGGCCGCGGTTGTCACCCGTCACGTCGATTGAGACACACTCGCCCGTCAACTTGGGGGACACATTGGCGGTCGGCGCTTCCAACAAAGCAGTGATCTTTATCTCGTCCCGGTTCCAAGACTCGACCGTAATAGTTCCAGAGATATTCTTGAGTTCCACGCGGACGTTCTTTCCGGCAGGGAAACGCTTGGAGACACGGTTTTGAGCGTTTGCAATAGGGGAGGTAAACGAATAGAGGAAAACAAAAACGACAAGGACTGAGAAAATGTGCCCGCCAGAAAACCTGCGAGGGATAGACAACAGAAGGCTCATTGGTGCGGGATTCTTCAATTAGACCAACTCTTACAGACTGTGGGGAAGAATTAAATCAAGACTCTGCACCCGGGCTATAGATCTGAAAACTCCCTAAGCAACGCCAGTTTTTCATTAAGGGCGGCGTTAAGCATCTCTTCCGAAACTTCGTCGTGGGGATCCCGGTTCAACTCGTTGAGCGAGTCGTTGACTGCCTGATCGATGACCTTCAAATTACGTTCGAAGGTATCGCGCATCCCTTGATTCCAGCGTACCTTATTCGTCTCCACGCGCTGGTTCCAATAGTTAATGGCCTGCTCCTGTTGCCACATACGATCGCGAACACGCGTGGCGGCTTCAGAACGCGGCGAGGAGGCCACCGGTCCCATTCCTCGAGAGTGGTCCCAACGGCGCAAAGCAACTGTGGTACCTAACGAGACGACCAAAACGATCGCGGCCGCTGACGCCGCGAGTTGCGGCATCGAAAGTTCCCAGCTGCGACTCAGCCACCCGGACCAGAAGCTGGGGGCCGGCGAAGTCGGTGCCGACTTAGCTGTTGGTTGTGCTTCCGCTTCAATCACGTTGCGAATCCGAAGCCACAGCCCATCCGCATCGGGTGGAGCGCTGTACTCTCCGCGATGACTCCGGCAAAACGCCACGATTGATTGGAGGTCGTTGCGCACATCGGCGCAAGCGAAACATTCTTCCAGGTGCAAACCCAGGGTCGATTGATCTTTGCGGCTCAACCCACCATCAACCAGGTCGCCGATCAGTTCTTGACACTTTTCGCAGTTCATTGTCTTACAACCTCTGACCTACCGCGTGAATGCTGAGGAATTCCGATTTACTTTCTCCGTAGGTATTTGATTCCCAGCAATCAAGGGGAGACTGCATTCAAGTTCATTTCCTTTGGCGAGAGCGTCTTCAAGAAACTCAGCTGGTTTGCCGGTTTATCTTTCTTCAGCTTTCTTTGGAAACCCCGGGGCCTGTTCTTGGAAGCTACTCTTTCGTCTTCTGTTGCCTGAGCAAGCCCCGTAACTTCATTCGCGCCTTGTGCAATTGTGACTTTGAAGTCCCAACTGAACAGCCGAGCATACGCGCAATCTCTTCGTGTTCGTGCCCTTCAATGTCGTGAAGGGTGAACACCGTACGATACCCCGGTGGTAGTTGCGATATGGCTTTGTCGAGGGCGATGCGATCTACAACCGGCATCGCGTTGGGGTTCTCAGTACCCTTGACTATCTGGATCGGTGTCTCACCGTCTTCGGTGGTCTGCTCCATCTTGACGCCGCGCTTACGGAAGTGCATCAAGACCTGATTAACTGTTAACCGATGCAGCCAGGTGGTAAAGGCCGACTCGCCACGAAAGCTTCCAATTTTTCTAAAGAGCTGAATAAAGACCTCTTGTGCCAGGTCTTCAGCCTCCGAGACGTTACCCGTCATCCGCAAACAAAGGGAGTAAACCCGACGATTATGGCGTTGGTAGAGCTCTTCAAAGGCTCCCATGTCGCCTTGCGCAGCTCTCTGTGTCAGGCCGTAATCGGTTACTGGTTGTGTCTCGGTTTCGGCTGCGGTCACGTGTCGTCTATTGGGCAAGCGACGAAGGAACTAGCCCTTACGCTTGTTCTTCACTACAATCACGTTTCCGCCGTATTTCAAGGGATCGGTACCTTTTCTCACGAATTCCCCGCTGCGGGAAGAGCGCGAGTTTTTAGGTGCCCTCGACGCGGGTGTGATGCCGCGCGTAGAGCGCGTCGTTGCCTTTCCAGTGTGAAAATTGCCGGTGTTCTGCTGTCAGCCTTGCTCACGTCCAATAAGTTCGGTCCAGGGACCGGTAACCCACTGCTTCGGCCACGTGAACGGATCGGATCTCCTCAAAACCTTCAAGATCTGCAATTGTACGGCTTACTTTTAGGATACGGTCATAAGCGCGCGCTGACAAGCCCAGCCGCGTCATTGCCCGTTCCAACATCTGCTCACTCTCCGAATCAATGCGGCAATGGCGCCGGATCATGCGGGGAGTCATCGCGGCGTTGGAGAATATCTTCTCGCCCCCCAGACGTTGGCGCTGGCGTTCTCTGGCATAGATAACTCGGTCGCGAATTTCCGCCGAACTTTCTGATCCCGGGGCCGGGTCGCCAGCCAACTCGCGAAACATCACAGCCGGCACATCGACGTGAATGTCAATCCGATCAAGCAGCGGTCCCGAGATGCGGCCGACATAGCGTTGAATCTGCAGCGGAGTGCAGCGACATTCTCTGGTGGGATCGTTCCAGAAACCACACGGACAAGGATTCATAGCAGCCGCCAGCATGAAGGAAGCGGGAAAAGTAAGGGACATTGAGGCCCGGCTAATGGTTACCTTCTGATCTTCCAGGGGCTGGCGCAGTACTTCCAACACGCTGCGATCAAATTCGGGCAGCTCATCCAGAAACAACACACCGTGATGCGCCAGCGAAACCTCGCCGGGACGCGGAACGGCACCTCCACCAATCAATCCAG
>JACCSP010000203.1 GCA_013812905.1 Pyrinomonadaceae bacterium | reverse complement strand
GGTTAAGATGGTTCCCGTCGCCTTCGCTCCGTGGGCGATCCGGGCGCACGCGGGTGGATCATGGGCATCGATGTGCAAGACACGTCCCCGCGAGGAGAGGCTGATAGGTGCCTCGCCAAAACTGTAAGTAAGACGTTCATCGCGGTCCCAGATTATGGTTCGATTACCCGAGCGCGCGTCGATGATGATGAAAGCAATCTGATTGCGAGCTCCGGGAACGACTTCAGCGAGCTCAATATCAACGCCTTCGACTTTGAGCGAGCTGAGGCCAAAGTGTCCTTCCGAGTCAGAGCCGAAGCGACCTGCGTACGCTGTTTGCAAGCCCAGTCTTTGCAAAGCAACCATTGCGGTCGCGGTTTGACCGCCGGCAGACTGCTGGTGCTCTTTGAAACGCATCTTACTGTCGAACCTCGGATACTCCGATACAACGATTAGATGATCGACGGCACTGAGGCCAAAACCGACGGCGTCGAATTTTCTTGGTGACGGCAGTCTGAAAGGAAATTGCACTATGCGGGCTCTCTTCCTGACGTGACCAACTACCGAAAGGTCCGGCAGAAATGCATTCATTATTCTTCTAAGTTAAAATGAATCGAGCACATCCCCTGTTGTTCCAAAAGAATTGTCGAAGCAGTGACTTTAGACGAAAAACTAAAAGAAATCCCACGTTCCGCCGGCGTTTATCTTTACAAAGACAGCGCCGGAAAGACTATTTACATTGGCAAGGCAAAAAACCTGCGCAGCCGAGTCCGTTCCTACTTTCAGACACGGCCCTTCGACCGTAAGACCGACGCCCTGCTGAGACAGATCGCGGATGTTGAGTTCATTGTCACGGACAATGAAGTCGAGGCTCTGATACTTGAAGCTACTTTAACTAAAAAACATAAGCCCCGCTATAACGTCAATCTGAAAGATGACAAGTCGTATCCGCACCTTAAACTTACAATCAATGAGCCTTTCCCCAAAGTCGTAATCACGAGGCGGATACAAAATGATAATGCGCTTTATTTCGGGCCTTTTTTGCCGGCCAGCCTTGCCCGCAAGACCATCGATGTAATTAATCGAACGTTCCAACTGCGAACCTGTGATATTGAAATTGACGGTAAGGCTCCTCGACCCTGTCTTGAGTACCACATCAAACGCTGTCTTGGTCCATGCGTCAAGGGACTGTGCACCTCGCCACAGTATCTGGAAGCAGTCAAAGACGTGCGCCTGCTGCTGGAGGGACGGAATAAGGAACTCGCCGATACACTTGCAGACCGCATGACGCAGGCTTCGACAGATCTTCGTTACGAAATGGCCGCTAAGTATCGCGACCTCCGGAAGACCGTTATCAAGCTCTCTGAACAACAAAAGATGGCTACCTCGCCGGAGCGAGATGTGGACATCTTTGCCTACTATCGAGAGGGGCGCCGATTGGCGCTGCAGTTATTCACAATGCGTGAAGGCCACATCATCGGGCGGCGCGAATTTTTCTGGGAGAACCTGACGGAAGGCGATTTTGATCCCGCTCCATTCCTGAGTGATGTTCTGGCCCAGTACTATTCGACCGATTACGTCCCCAAAGAAATCCACGTATCGGTAGACTTTGAAGATCGCGAGTTGCTTGAACAGGCCTTGAGCGAGCGAAAGGGACGACGAGTCAGAATTCTGCACACCCAACGAGGGGAGAAAAGAGATCTGATCGATCTGGGAGAGAAGAATGCGAAGCTGGCGTTCGAGCAGCGGTTTCGCGTTCTCAAGCCGGACATGAAACTGGTGCTCGAAGAGTTGCAGGAGACTCTGGAGTTGCCCCGTTTCCCAACTCGCATTGAGTCCTTTGACGTTTCAAACATTCAGGGCGCGGACAATGTAGCTGGAATGGTGGTCGCTGAAAACGGGAAAATGAATCGCTCAGAGTATCGCAAGTTCCGTATCAGAACGGTCGAAGGGTCAAACGATGTGGCGTCCATACGCGAAGCAGTCTTTCGTCGTTATCGCCGAGTGCTGGATGAAGGAAAGCCATTGCCAGATCTGGTGATGATCGATGGTGGCAAGGCACAACTCAGTGCGGCTGCCAATGCGATGCGCGAACTCGATCTGGAAGCGGTACCGATGGTTGGCGTAGTCAAACCACCGTTCCGGCACAACGATGTATCGCATTTACTGGTAAAAGGGCGAGAGGATGAACCAGTTTATCTCGACTCTCATTCACTGATTCTTCGCTTGTTACAGATGATTCGCGACGAAACCCATCGTTACTCTGTCACTTACCATCGCAAACGTCGAGAGTTGCGCGACTTCACGTCGGAACTGACTGCCATTCCTGGCGTTGGTGACAAGCGCAAGACTCGTCTGCTGAGGCAGTTTGGCTCGATTCAGCGAGTGGCCCTGGCCGGTGTTTCAGAATTGTCGCCTTTCGTGGGAGTAAAAACCGCTTGTGAAATCGTCGAGCACTTCGGGCGACAACGGAGGTTTGCCGAAGGGGGAACCGCGACGCCGCAGGACACCGAATTGGCGGATAGCCCCGCGCACTCGGTAACACGTTGCCGTAATTTGAATAGTTAAGCTGATGAGATGGCTATTTACTGCCACTACCGTTTTTGGATTGGTGGCGCTGTCTGTAGGCAATGCGATCGCTTGCACCTGTCTTGAGCGCGCCCCTTGTCAGGCCTACGGGGACGCTTCCGCAGTTTTTGTCGGCACCGTTATCGACAGCCGCATCATCACTATCAAGCAGGGCAATTTTGAAAGTAGCAGCCGCTCCGTGCGTCTCTCAGTAGATTCTTCTTTTCGCGGGGTCAGAGGTTCTGAGGTAGAAGTAACGACAGCCATGGGCGGCGGCGATTGTGGATTTAATTTCGTTCCGACTCAGCGGTATCTCGTTTACGCTTCTGGGTATGAGGGAAAACTCTCAACCAGCATTTGCTCCAGAACCAGGTCCATCTCCAGGGCTGCAGAAGACCTGAGCTACCTTCGTGGGTTGGCCACAGCAAAACCAGGAGCTACGATCAGCGGTAAAGTAGTCCAAAACCGACGCAACAAAAGTGGTGGGTATTACAACCTACCCGTGACGGGTATTAAGGTAACGATCGAAGGACCGACGAAGAGAGGAATCAAAACGGACTTGAAAGGGCAATTCCGAGTTTCGGGTTTGCCGGCGGGACCATATGTAGTCAAAGTGTCCGTGCCCGGGTCGAAGGTGACAGGGGTGCCTGAACAAAAAGTGAAGGTGACTGATCGTGGTTGTGCCGTAGTAGAGTTCTGGTTAGACCCTACCGGAGAACTCATTAGCGTCCTAAACTTCGCACGCGGACCGACCCGGCAGTCCGAACCTTGACCTGACCAACCCTCAAAGAATACTTTGCAGTCAAAATCCACTTCTTGCACCGCGCTGTCTGAAGGAGGTTGCTCATGTCAAGCAAAGCAAGTATCGCAGGTCATCCGATTCACCCGATGATCATTCCTTTTCCCCTCGCTTTGTGGACCACCTCATTCGTCGTTGATGTGGTTTATTATTTCTGGCGCGAACCCAGCCTGCTAGTGATCTCAAAGTTTTTGCTCGCGGCGGGTTGCTTGGGCGCTATTGCCGCTGCAATACCAGGCATTATTGATTGGTCTGCGATTAGAAATAGCAAGGTCAAACGAATAGCTAACTGGCACGCGCGTTTGAATATTATTGCGCTGATAATATTTGCACCAGTCTCTACTTGCGAATGAAGGTCGGCGCGCCCTGGGTAAATTACAGCCTCAAGATTCCCTTTCTTTTATCGCTGCTCGGCGTGATTCTTATTTCTATCTCGGGGTGGCTCGGTGGCGCTTTGTCATTTGAACACGGCGTGGGAGTAGCACCGCAACACGATTCGCCCGAAGAAGAAGTATCGAAGGTCCGGTTTCCCGCTTAACCGTGGCCTGACCGCGTCGGAGTAGTTCTCGTGATTCACTAATTCTGAACCCGGGGCGGTAGTTTTTTGACTAAAGCCCCACTACCCTTGAGGTTGTTGGCCTCGCGTGCCGCTGAATTCGTACGAGATGTGCATTTTGAGCGACCCATCCAACATCTCCGCGCGCACGTCTTTTACCCGGGCTTTCACCTCTCCATTACTCGCTCTTACCGGAATCATGAGTTGTAGTTGTGAGCCTTTAATTAACTCAAGTGGATTGACGCGCTGGTCGATAGCGTTGCGCACGAACACGGTCACGAAGTTGTTCGCAATTGGATTCACACCCTCCAGGTTGACGCCTTCAACGTTCACCTGTCCGTAGACGGTTTGGCTTCCTTCGTCGAAACGGAGCTGGATGCTCGTCTGCGCCCAACCTTTAAACTGCATACAGTTGCCCAACAGATTGTAGCTACCACTAAACGCGAGCGGGGCGGTGATCCGGCCGTTGGCAAATTGAACTTCGGTTTTGATGTTGCTGCCTTCCGGCGCGAGGGTGATTGTATTGGTACAGCCTTGCTGGAAAGCAATGCGCTCGATCCCCGTGGAGTTCGCTGCCGGCTCTATTCCGGCAAGTTGAAACGAAGGTGCGCCGAGGTCCTGGAAAACCGTGGCGAGAAACTTTTGAACGAAACCGTTTGGGAGCATGACAACGACAGTGCCCGCCGGATCGCCCCCCGCTTCAGGAGCCTGCACCTGCGTCCCCGGCGTAGACTTCGCGCGCGGGATGCCGAGGAAGAACACTGCCCCTCCTGCTCCCACGATCAACCCCAGAAGAAGAACGATCACGTATCTCATCAGGATTCTTTTCCCCTAACCGCGCGGCGAAGGCGAAGGCGATGACGTCACTGTTGGCGATGCGCGGGGCATGGAACCCTGCGGGGCCATATTACTAAGCAGCGCTTTAACCAAGGCAGCCGCCGCATTTGTCACGGCGTCTATCTGTTGCTTGACTTGCTGAGGTGGCACTTTACTAAATCCTGCCGGCACTTCAAACAGCGAGCTCTCCACGTTCGTGTTAATGTCCCGCATCTCAGCGACTATCTTCGCGCCCTTGACGCCCTGCACATCGCCGCTGGCCTCCGTGAACAGTTCAGCTCGCAGTGGCAGACCGGTTTCCTTGTCGACAAAAACAAATGCTTCCGCGCTGACTTGGCCTGCTTGCGTGCCGGTGTTTCTGGTAGTCGCGTAGCGATACTTTTCCGCAGTGCGCCCGGTGATGGTCTCTTCGCCAACTCGCTCGACGCCTTTCAAGTTTTCCAAACGCGCGGTTAGTTGCCCCGGAGTCATCAGCTTGTGCAGTTGAAAGCCCGTAGCTTCAGGTGTTAGCTCAGCATATTGCTTGCGGCCTGGTGCGACGACAATGTGCAGACCGTCCTTTTCGAGGTAAATGAGATCCGAGCCGTCCGGCAGTTTGAATGAAACGCGACGGTCGCTACCTCTGCGCGCCACTTCAGCGGACAAAGTCGGGATACCGATCGTCTTTTCCCCACCTTCAGTTTCCGCACTGATGGCCAGGGTCGCGCGATATTGCTCGGGTTCCCGAGTCGCAATACCAGTGGTTAGCGCCGGGGCAACGTTGGCGTTCAGGTTAGCTGGAGTTGAGTTTGCATTAACAATCAGGTTTGCATTGGTGGTTGTATAGGTAGCAGGCTGACAGGCGCTGCCCAATGCGATCAATACGGCTGTCATAAGAAGACAGATTAGTATTGATGGGTTGACGGGTGTTTTCATGAGAAATCTCCGGAATTCAAGCGCCGCTGCGCTGTTTAATAAGAGGGGGTTAAGGGGAAGCCGAAGGATACCATGCATCGGCGAGTAGTCAAACATACAAGTAGAGTCCAAACTCGAGCCCTTTCACGGATTTAGAACGAGGAATGGATCGTTGGGGCGTCGGCGTGAGGAACGAAGCAACGACGGCAGCGGGCTTCATACATGCCAACTGCGCCGACGGCCACGCGCTCTTCGGATTCGAAGATGCGCTGTGAATAATTAGCTGGCTGGCCACATTTCATGCAGATAGCGTGAGTTTTGGTGATGTACTCGGCGATGGCCAGGAGTTGAGGCATTGGTTCCCAGGGTTTGCCCGTGTAGTCCTGATCTAATCCTGCAATGATCACACGCACACCACTTTGTGCAAGTTGGTTTGCTACCTCAACAAGTGCGTTGTCGAAAAACTGACCTTCATCGATTCCCACAACTTCAGTGTCAGGTTCAATGGTGGCGAGCAGTTCCGCTGCGGTGCGGATCTTGGAAGACTCGTGGCGCATCTCGGAGTGGGAAACAATATGGTCGTTTGAATAACGCGAATCGACTTCCGGTTTGAAAACCTGGACCTTCTGTCTCGCAATCTTCGCCCGCCGCAGTCGGCGAATCAGCTCCTCCGACTTTCCGGAAAACATCGCGCCGGCAATCACCTCAACCCAGCCAGGCATCGTACGTGGGTGTGGCATCGGTTCATCGTTACCCTGAACAATCAGCTCTTCCATCTTCAAGTCCTTTTATCCATCTTCTGATATAACTCAGGATTGTAGAAGGGTGCAAAGGCTGCGATCAGCGCCAGCTCAAAACTTAGCGAGCGGGTGACGAGGTCGCGCGAGAGAACGCCCCATGCCCCTTCGCGGCTGCGGACGTCGCGCTTGCCTGCGACTTCGTCGATCACCAGACCCAACTCGCGTCGACCTTCGATTACTTTTTTCGCTAATGCGTCCGGGACTGTAATTGAAGGTGACGCTCCAAACGTCCCGTTCTTGCCGTCAGAGGCGTAGGCCCACCCGCGTAGAAACGTGTGCCACTCGCCTTCAATCGAAATGGAGTGAAACCCTCCCTCGAGTCCGACATAAATCTCGGCCTCCAGACGCTGGCCGCGAAGCAGGTCGCGGACTGCCAGAGCCCTCTCCCGTGCGCCTTGCATGAGCTCCCAGTCGGTTAACGGCATAGCGGGCGCGTTGGTACTTACGGCACGCGCCAAGACGTTGGCTTCAGTCCATGAGGAATCGATTTTCGCGACACGGGCCACACACGCGCGGACCGCCATGATCTTGGCGGCGCGGTCCGAGCCTAGAGCAATCGTTTTGATTGGGTACTGGTATTTCGACCGGTTCAAAATTGCCTGATTGCCGACGAAAAATTGCTAGCAGTGATCGCCCATATGCAGTTGCCGCTATGGGCCGCGGCGAAACGCGTCAGAGGCTATAACAGTCTGGCACATTGGTCAAAGAAGCCTTCTTTGAATCCCGCAGCTGGCCGCAATGCGTGTCGCCACGAACAGTCCGCACGATCCACGACGAAATACAAAGTAACTAAATAGGCTTTGGTGCCGGTTCGTGTGGTTTAATGAATCGACGTTGTTCCCAATCAAGTCTCTAAATGGGCTATTACGATCTGTGGCCTATCTTGACTTTCAATTCTGCCGTTGTTGTAATCGAATCAGATTAACTACTGGCAGGTTTGCTGCTGACCGGAGGGATGTGAGGTGCCTGTTAACGAACTAGTTTACGATTGGAACAACATTGATCCCGTTATTAAGGTACCCAACCGGCACATTGGTTTTGATGACGAAACTCTGCGCGACGGTTTGCAATCACCTTCAGTTTGCGAACCCACAGTCGAGAAAAAGATTGAACTTCTCCATTTGATGAATGCGCTGCGCATCGATACTGCGGATATCGGTTTGCCCGGTGCGGGTGGGACTCATGCGGCCGGCGTTGAGCGCATGGCTCGTGAGATAGTCGATAAGAAACTCAAGATTCGTCCCAACTGCGCGGCGCGTACTCACCGCAACGACATCATTCCCATTGTTGAAATCTCCCAACGGGCCGGAATTCTTATCGAAGCCTGCACGTTCATCGGCTCCTCATCAGTGCGCTTCTTTGCGGAAGACTGGACGCTGGAGAGACTCCTCGAAATGACCGAAGATGCGGTGACGTTTGCGGTCAAAGAGGGCGTGCCTGTGATGTACGTCACGGAAGACACCACCCGCGCAGACCCGGAAACGCTGCGGGCGCTTTACACAACGGCGATTCGATGCGGGGCAAAGGCGGTTTGTGTCTGCGACACGGTGGGCCACTCTACACCCGACGGCGCGCGCGCGGTCGTGCGGTTTGTTAAAAACATTATCGAGGAGCAAGGCGGAAATGTGAGGCTCGACTGGCATGGACACCAAGACCGCGGACTCGGTGTGATTAATTCGATCGCCGCTATTGAAGGCGGTGCGGATCAAGTTCACGGATCGGCTCTGGGAATGGGCGAGCGGGTCGGCAATACGCCGATGGATCAGCTGCTGGTCAACCTGAAACTCATGGGTTGGATCGACAACGACCTGGCACGCCTCGGCGAGTATTGCGAAGTCGCATCCTCGGCTTGTAACTGGACGATACCTTTTAATTATCCCGTGTTTGGACGCGATGCCTTTCGCACAGCCACCGGCGTACACGCGGCCGCCGTGATCAAGAGCTACCGCAAGGGAGACCGAGCACTGGCCGACCTTGTTTACTCGGGGGTACCGGCCGGTCAATTTGGTCTGGAGCAGGTTATTGAGATTGGGCCCATGAGTGGTAGGTCCAACGTGATTTATTGGCTCGAGAAACGAGGCATTGAGCCCAGTGACGAGCGCGTGAATCGAATCTTTGAACATGCCAAGCGGTCGTCCGCGGTATTGGCTGCCGACGAAATTTTGCAACTCGTTTGAGGGATACCTCGGTCTCAATGTTTATTCGCATTTTCAAAGTGCGGGACATAAGTCGGTCCCTATGACTCCGGCGGTTACCACAACGGCAGCTAAAAACATCGAACAGATGCTGTCTTTGCCTTCCGTGCAAACTGCCTTTAGTTTTTTTGATTCTCACAAAGAAATAATCACTGAGGAACAGATCAGGATTTGTTCGATCCCCTCGTCTCCTTTCGACGAGAAGAGACGAGCCGAGTATCTCCGTGAGAAGTTCAGCGAAATTGGTTTGGAGGATGCTCGGATTGACGAGGAAGGCAACTGCCTGGCACTGCGACGAGGACACTCGCTGTCTCCTCTCCTCGTTGTCAGTGCCCACCTCGACACAGTTTTTCCACGTGGAACGGATTTCAGTGTCCGGCGCATGGCAAACAAATTGTCGGCGCCTGGCATCTCCGACGATGGCTGCGGATTGGTCGCCCTACTCGCAATCGCCAGGGCTCTGGACGTTGCCAGGATTATGACTGATGGCTCAATTCTGTTTGTGGGCACAGTGGGCGAAGAAGGTGCAGGCAATCTGCGGGGCGTGCGCTATCTCTTCGGCAAGGGCGAATGGGCCAGACGGATCGACGCATTTATCAGCTTCGATGGGGGTGGAATCGATCGCATCACCAACGGCGCGCTCGGTTCGCGGCGCTATCGAGTGCGCTTGCGGGGAACAGGGGGTCACTCGTGGGCGGATTTCGGCGTGTCCAATCCCATCCACGCTCTCGGGCGCGCGATCTCCAGACTCGCTTCCTATCCCGCACCAAAGCAGCCCAGGACCACTTTCAATGTTGGTCACATCGAAGGGGGCTCAAGTGTTAATGCCATACCCAGCGAGGCAGTCATGGAAGTTGACCTTCGTTCAGCTTGCGAGCACCAGCTGCTCAGGCTTGATGCATTTTTTCGCCGGGCCGTACGGGAAGCCGTTGATGACGAGAATGCCACCCGCCGGAAAGACGATGGGCCGTTGGCACTTGACCTTCAGCTAATAGGCGAACGCCCTATCGGCGAGACTCGGGCAGATTCCCCGATCGTCGAACTGGCTCAAGAGGCCACATGCGCCTTAGGGTTCACGCCGCGGCTGGACCGGGCGTCGACCGATTCGAATGTCCCTATTTCTTTGAGCCTGCCAGCAATCACACTTGGCGGGGGAGGCACGTCAGGAAATTCCCACACCATTGATGAATGGTATGACCCCCGCGAACGCGAAGCCGGCCTGAAGCGTGCGCTGCTAGTAATACTGGGAATGGTGAGAGTTAAGAAAGGGTAAAGGGGGAAGAGGGCAAAGACGTAAGGGCAACGGTAAAGGCTACTTTCTTCCCTTCACCTGTGACCTTTCCCGTCTTTGCCCTTCTTATCTTACGCTCTTAGTTGATCGGAATTGTGACCGTAGCTGAGCCGGCCTTACCGGGAGGGAAGCGCTTTTGCCGAGCAATCCGAATTGCCGAGGCATCCCCGCCAGAAGCCTGGGTCACTCGACCAGACTCATCATAAGTGACGCTAACTGTAATTCGTTTTGGTCCCACATTCCCGGCCTTCGGTAGCCCGTTTGCGACTGGCCCCGACAAAGCGCCATTGGCGCGGTTGGCTCTGTCTTCCCGCGCCCTGGCACGATCTCTCTCTCGTTGGCGTCTGGCTATTGCATCCGAATCATCTGCGGGAGCACTGGTATCTGCGGCTTTTTCAGGCACCGAAGCGTCCGCAGGGGAGGGTAAGGCAGGCTCTGGTGCGGAGGCTGAAACCTCCGACTGAGCCGCCGTCGCTGAATCTTTCGTACGATTGTACCATCCAGCGGGTACGCCTACGGCTGCAACCGTCCCCAACACCGCAACCACGACTGCAGCGGCAAACAAGGGCTTTCGCTGCGCCATAGATTCTTTGCCGATGTGGGTTAGAAATGCTGGCATGCGCATCTGCGGCCTGCTCTTCGGAGTATTAGCCACGGCGACGATTTCAGGCTCACTCTGCTCGGATTCGTAACCTGCCGGGAAAGCTTCAGGCGGCGTGACCCCTTCATCCAACCGGCGCAGTCCCTCGAGCACAACCTGTGTCCAGGGCTGATTGATGGTGCGGTCAGCCGCTTCCGTTGAGCCACTGAATTCAAACGTGGCATTGGGCAGGGTCAGCGCATAGTAAACCGCGTCGATACCGCGCAGTATGCCAATCCTGGCGTCCATCACGGAACCAGCGTGCAGATAGAAGTAACCAGCACCTTGCGCATACAGGACTTTAAGGCGTCCAGACTTACGCTGGTTGCAAAAGAACTCGATGAGTTCTGAGAGTGAAAGGTCACTGAGGTGTCCGGTCAACGGCATGAGAATAGCTCCTCTGCGGGAAGAGAGATTGTGGAGGGGGCATAATTAGAAACGAAACGAGCTCGTCACCTAAGGTGTCACTTGACTTAATTGGTGAGAGCGAACTTGTAGGTGATCGAGCCCGATACTTTTACGGGCTGACCCGAAAGCTTGGTTGGAGAGAATCGCGCTCTCTGCGCTGCATGCACAGCCACTTCCCGCAAGGTTACCGGCCCACCCTTGGCTTCGGCAGAGATCACTCTGCCGTCTTCACCTATCATAACTTCAACCATTACGGTGCCAGCGACCCTCATCCGTTTAGCGGCATCAGGATATGCAGGAGCCGGGAGGAAGAGCGCCATGCCATTAAGTACGCCGCCAGAGACCGGCTTAAGGATCGACTTCGCCGTCGCGCCAGGCGGAGGCTCTGATTCCAACCCCACCACGGGACCACTGATCTCCGGGGGCACGCTCACATTCCTTAACTCAGCGGAGTTGGAGGACAGATCCAAATTGCCCGGCATTTTCGAAGCAGGTGGCAGCGAAGGTGTTAGCTTCTGACTAGCTTCCGCCAGTCTGTTTGCCGGGGAATCAGCCTCTTCCTTGGGTTCGAGATTTACCTTTGCGACAGTAGGTGATGAGGTTGAAACTGGAGTCTGTGACCCGTTTGGCTGGGCGGCAGGTTGAGCCATCTTCACCATGTTATCGTCGAGGTAGTACATGATCGACCGATAGGTGACCTCGTTTGGCTCGAACGCAAACTTACCTCCCTCGACGACCGCAACAGAGGCGGTCATCTTGTTCCAATTGCCAGCAAAATCAAATTCATACTTGTAGGTTTCTTTGCTCATTAACGATCCGTCGTCGTTGAGCAAAGTCATATCGCTAATGTTTCCCTTGTCATCGTATTTGTAGACTTCTTTGCCGGTTAGAGTGGCTCCCGCTATCGGGTAGTACTGGTTCTCAACTTTGTGGCCCTTGATATCGTAAGCAGCCACCTCGAGGAGGGCGCGTTTGCCTTCTACGATTATGCCATCCTGGCTGGCTAGTTTTACGATTTCGGTCCGTACTCTGCGCACAGGCCCTACGAGTCCATCCTTAATTCGATCGCTTTCGACTGGGACGGCGGCTGGCTGGAAACTATTCGCCTTAGTGGTCACCTTAGACTGCGCGAAGTTACTAGAGCCCAGGGAGAATAAAATGAGTGCCGTAGAGATGGTTAGTAAAGATGTGCTGATTCGCTTCAACATAGTTCTTTAGCTCCTAAAAGCCACTGGATTGGTACAAGTTGGGATTTAAACCTGAGGGAGGGACGCCAGCAGCGATTGTTGCCAGCGGCCGCGGACTTCGCGACAAAAGCAATAATAGCTCGTTAAACTCGGTTTGTCTAGGGAAAACACAACAGCGTTGTGGTGAAAAACTGATCTAGCTCTTTGTAGCAGGATCGGCGGCTAAGATTGACACAATTTGGTCGATCACACGGGTGGCTTTGGCATGGGCCGTTTGGTCATTACACAGGATGGAAAAGGCCAGGATTTCACCTCCCGCTGCGGTCACATACCCCGAAAGCGAAGTAGTGTAAGTAAGCGCCCCCGTCTTGGCCACGACCCGGTCACCGAGCTTTCCCAGTCGGCCCCCCAGTGTGCCATCTCGGCCCGAAATAGGTAGCGACGCGCGAAAAACAGGGCCTACTGCAGTTTTGGAAAGGGAAACAAGCACCCTTGAAATTGATTCGGGCGTGACCAGGTTAAGCCGCGACAGGCCAGAGCCGTCGTGGAGGGCCAAGCCGGCCGTCGAAATCCCTGCCCGAAATAGCCAGAGACGAATAACTTCCAATCCCACTTCGTCGTCCCCGCGTTCTCTTCCAACCGACCCCGTGGTCGAGACCAAGTTGCCGCGTTCTCTCCCAAGCGTACGGAGAAGTAGCTCGGCATAAAGGTTAATGCTGGCCTTGTTTGTGTCCTTTACGACTTCACTCAGCGGCTTACTGGAAACGAAAGCCAACTCGGTGGAACCTGAGGGGTCGAACAGCTCCTTTGGAGGAACGCGGGCATCACGCGTTTGCGCGGTCCCTTGAACCTCTATGCCCCGGTCCTGAAGAGCCTTGAGAAAGAGTCGCGCAGCCCATAGCGAAGGGTTGTGGACAGAGAGCCGAGCACCAAACCCTCTGCCACCCAGTGGAAACTCTCCCCAAATCCGAACCTTGTTGTCCGAGAGGCCGCGAGCTATTCCAATTGTCATTCGCGCTCCTGGCTCTACAACGGTCAAGCTGTTTTGAATAGAAATGAGGTTGCCCGCGTCGTTCACATTTACCTGTGGTGGGGCGTCAGTTTTTACGGGTGGCAGGATATTGAGATCGATTTCATTGTGGTTGACAGATAGAGCGCTTGCTGGAGCCCCGTAATACCATTGAAGATCGGTCCAGGGCCAGCCGTCCCCCAACGTCTCACCACGAAAGTAACTTTCATCCCCGATCACATTTCCCCTGACCTGGCGGATACCCCGCTGGTAAAGATCATCGGCGAGCCGGGCCAACGAGCCCTCGCTGCTGTCCGTCTTTTGCGCGACGAGATCGGGGGCCCCGCGGCCGTAGAGTATCAGATCACCGCTGATCGTCCCCGTGGCATCAGGTTGATTTTTGGCGTAGGCCGAGGTTCGCCAGCGATAGTCGGCACCTAGTAGATCCAGGGCGACCCCGGTCGTGTAGATCTTCATATTGGAAGCGGGGACAAAAAGCTGGCTGGCGTTCCGCCCGTAAACCTCTTCCCCGCTGGTGAGCGAGATAACGGAAACGCCACAACGGGCCGAGGCAAGTTCACTTTGGTTAATGGCGGAATCAATAGATAGAGAGAATGGTGCTGGAGATTGTTTGGAATCCGAGGTTGATTTGGAAACCCTAGACGAGCCGGCTGAATTGGACTGTTTGTTACCGCTCTCCGAAAACGACCTACCGGTGTATAGAGGCCTTAAGCTAGCAACTGAGACAAAGACGAGCAAAACACCTAGGGATGAGTTGACAAGAAGGTGGCGCTTGAATTTTGGAGTGCGGCTCATTCTTAACTATTCGATCTCAGGCTTAACCATAACTCGGAAGTTGCGAAACTCTTCGCTATAAACGAACAATCCATGATGATGATCAACTTGCAAAGAGAGTGGTGGATCGATTTCCGGCCAATACAGTTCGCGCGACGGTATAGACTTCTTCCACTGTAACGTCGTCGATAGCGCTGCTGTAGATGATTTGGTGACGGTCGCCTTGAGGTAAATAGCTTTGAGGAGCCCGCTTATCAAGCAGTAAAACCACCGGAGTGCCCACGGCCGAAGCAATATGCATGGGCCCGGTGTCATTTGAGACAAACACCGCAAGCCGCGCCTGCGCGGCCGCGACCTGGGGGATGGTAAGTTTATCGAGAACGAGGGTACTCGGTGGAAACCGTCGCCGAATGTCTGGAACAAACGCACGTTCTTCGGGTCCCAGGAAAACCAAAATTCTTATGTGATCGTTTCGAACCAGGAAATCGGCGAGTTCAGCGAACCGCTCGAGCGGCCATCGACGGCTGGGGTGGCCGGCTCCCGGAAATAGTCCGACTAAGGGAATACCAACGTCAGCATTTTCTTGCTTCAAGATATTTTCTATGGCTGCGTTGTCAGCTGCTCTCGTCTTAAGATGTGGTAAACGGTTAGCATCTTTCACGCCCAGGGGGATTAGAACGTCAAGATAACGATCGATTAAATGGCGTTGACGGTGGTCTACCTCAACAGGGGGTCGCGGACGGAAGTTGGCGAGGAAATCAAGTGAACGCCTGGGGCGTCGTGAATAGAGGCGCGTCGGCGCGCCCGACAGAAAGCCGAGAAGGTTTGTTTCTGACAGGCTATGAAGATCAATCACAAAATCAAACTGAGACCTTCGCACCCCTTTAACCAGCTTGGCGATACGCGCCAGCGAAATCAACTTTGGTCCGTCTCGCAGCGCCACCCGATCAACCACGAGGGTGGAGTCCGAATAGCCTGAAAGCTCAACGACCTCAGCACCCGCCTTTCCGACCGCCACCGTGATGGTCGCTTTTGGAAAACGTTCGCGAATGGCGTGCAGCGCAGGCAGACTCAGCACTACATCGCCAAGCTGGCCGAAATCAATAACCAGGATGTTTCGCGGATCAAACCTCAATTGCTATTACTAGTCGCCCGCATATTCTTAGGAGTCCCGTAGGTCGCGCCCGGTCATTTCCGCGGGCTGGCCAATGCCGAGCAAGCCTAGAATGGTGGGCGCCACGTCTTCAAGGGCACCCCCATCGCGGAGCTTCAAACCGCGCGAAGCTTCATCGACCAGGTGTAAAGGCACTGGATTAGTTGTGTGGGCAGTATGCGGCTGCCCAGTTTCCGGATTGATCATTTGCTCCGCGTTTCCATGGTCGGCCGTAATTAAGCTCACCCCTCCTGCCCGCCGAACAGCCTTGGTAATCCAGCCGAGACAAGTATCCACGTACTGGCACGCCTCTATGGTTCTGTCGAGTTTACCCGTGTGGCCGACCATGTCGGGGTTTGCAAAATTAATGACGAAAACATCAGTTTGGTCATCTTCGATGCCGCGTAGCACCTGATCGGTGACCTTAAACGCCGACATCTTGGGTTGCAAATCATAAGTGGAGATCCTTGGGGAAGGCACAAGGAGACGGCGCTCCGAAGGGTATTCCTTTTCTACGCCACCATTGAAAAAATAGGTAACGTGCGCATACTTCTCAGTTTCAGCAAGCCGATAGTTGCGCACGCTGATGTTGGCCCAGACTTCTGCAAGAACACTTTCGTGCTCGTGTGGAGCAAACGCTATGGCAAGGGGAAAGGTTCGATCGTAGAGTGTGAAACAAACGAAATCCATCTTCCGTCTTCCGGGCACTGGAAAATCGCTGAAGCCTGTTACCGCAAGCGCGCGGGTAAGTTGTCGAGCGCGGTCGGGTCGAAAGTTGAAGAAGATGACCGCGTCTTCCTCTTTAATTGTCCCCACCGCCTCCCCATTAGAATCAACTATCACTATCGGTTCAATGAATTCGTCAGTGAGGCCGCGCTCATAGGCTCGCCTGATCGCGTTTAACGGATCAGTAGCTCGCTCACCTCGCCCGTGAACCAATAAATCATAAGCACGTTCAGTTCTTTCCCAGCGTTTATCACGATCCATTGCGTAGTAGCGCCCCACTAGAGTGGCGATCCTGCCGGCCCCGATCTGCTCAATCTTAGTTTGCAGCATCGACACATACTCGATCGCTGAGGACGGCGGTGTATCGCGGCCGTCGAGGAAACAATGGATATAAACGCGCTCGAGGCCATGGGCCGCAGCCATGCGCAGTAGTGCGTAAAGGTGTTCGAGTGAAGAATGAACCTGGCCATCGGAAATCAGCCCCATCAAGTGCAGGGCCGTATTCCGTTTCTTTACGCCTTCCATCGCCGCGATCAGAACCGCGTTCCTGAAGAACCCGCTGGTGGCGATTTCATAGTCAACTCGGGAAACATCCATCCGGACCACCCGGCCAGAACCGATGTTGAGGTGGCCCACCTCGGAGTTGCCCATGACTCCGGCAGGAAGCCCGACTCGCGCGCCGGACGCCTCGAGCAGCGTGTGAGGATACGATTCAGTTAATTCGTCGTAGTAAGGTGTTGCGGCGAGGGCAATCGCGTTTCCTTCACGGCCAGGCGAATAGCCCCAGCCATCGATGATTATAAGCGCGAGGGGTGTGTTGTTCTTCAAGTCTGCCCTAGGGAGGGATTCGTGTTCTATTGAGCGGCGTCTTGCCAGTAGTCTGGTGTTTCCTGCATCCGGGGATCGGGCCGCTCCATCCAGCGTTCCGGCTGCTTGAGCTCGCTGAAGCCAAACTGCCGATAGATTTCATGCGCATCTTTGGTGCCCAGCACCCAACGGCGTAATTCCTGTAGCTCCGGATGGGAGAGTATGACTTCAATCAGCCACTTGCCGAGGCCCCGGCCGCGATACGCATCAAGGACAAAGACGTCCGCGAGCCAGGCAAAAGTGGCATGGTCTGTTACGACTCGAGCAAAACCGATTTGCTGACCGCCTTTGTAGAGACCGAAGTTAAGCGAGTTTTCGATGGAACGCTTTACAGTCTCGATCCCTCGACCCTGGGCCCAATATGAATCTTTCGCAAGGAAATTATGAATGACCGGTAGGTCGAGGCGACCTCGCTCGGTGCTGATTGAAAACTCCCCCCGATGCCACTCACGACTCATTTGCGCCACAGAACCTCGCGTAACCTTTGTCCTTCCACTGAAACCGAAACCGGCTGCCCCTCATCGTCTCGCCGCGCGGGTTTTCTTCGGGCGATAGTTCGTTTGCGACGCCGGCTTTATCTGGTAAAACGCCGCGCGACCCGGGTAACGTGCTGCTCCGCCCAAGTCTTCCTCGATCCGGAGCAGTTGGTTGTATTTCGCGATCCGATCTGTGCGCGATAAGGAGCCCGTTTTGATCTGGCCGGCATTGGTCGCGACGGCGAGATCGGCAATGAAGGGATCCTCAGTCTCTCCGGAACGGTGTGAGATAACTGCCGTTCGGTTTGATGTTTTTGCCAGCTCGATGCAATCAAGGGTCTCAGTGAGCGTGCCGATCTGGTTCACCTTAATCAGGATCGAATTTGCCACTCCCCGCTCGATTCCCTGGCGCAGGAATGCGGTATTCGTGACAAAAAGATCATCCCCAACCAACTGCACGCGCTGGCCAAGTTCATCCGTCAAAGTCTTCCAGCCTTCCCAATCGTTCTCGGCCATTCCATCCTCAATGGAGATAATTGGGTACTGCTTGGCCCAGCTTTTCCAATAGGCAACCATGCCATCGCTCGACAGTTTACGATTGTCGCTCTTTTTAAACACATAAGATTTGCCGTCGAAAAACTCGCTGGCTGCCGGATCGAGAGCCAGCAAGCAATCGGTACCAGCTGTGTATCCCGCCTGTGTTATGGCCTCGAGTATGATTTCGGTCGCCTCTTCATTTGATCGCAAGTTAGGGGCAAATCCGCCTTCGTCACCAACGCTGGTGGCGTAGCCCTTCTTCTGCAAGACAGATTTAAGCGTATGAAAGACCTCCGTGCCGATTCGGAGAGCCTCCCGGAAAGCAGGTGCGCCAACTGGCACGATCATGAACTCCTGGAAATCCACATTGTTATCCGCATGGGCACCGCCATTGATGATATTCATCATGGGGACTGGAAGAGTTCGCGCGTGGGGTCCGCCGAGATACTTGTAAAGCGGCAGCTCGAGATAGGACGCAGCCGCTCGCGCAGTGGCAAGTGACACGGCTAAGAGTGCATTCGCTCCGAGTTTCGATTTGGTCGGCGTGCCATCGAGTTCAATCAAAGTCTGATCGATCTCGGTTTGATCGAGTGCGTCCAGGCCATCCAGTTTGGGCGCTATGACGTCATTTACATTGCGTACAGCCTTCAAAACACCTTTGCCGCCATAACGTTTTTTATCACCATCGCGTAGCTCGACCGCTTCATGCTCTCCCGTTGACGCGCCTGAGGGCACCGCTGCGCGGCCGACTTCACCGCCCACGAGGGTAACTTCCGCTTCCACTGTGGGATTGCCGCGCGAATCCAGAATCTCTCGCGCTTGGACCTGGTCAATCCAGCTCATCTTTGATTAAACTCCTGCAGGTGATGTCACCCGGTTGCGCGAGCTCCTGCCCCTGTGGTCGCAGGTTCCGGACCTTCGATTTCCCCAGATAATTCCAGGAACACTCGCAAGACTCGACGACGCTCAACTCGTTCAACTCGAAACACCAGGCCGTTGTGGTTTACGACTTCTCCTGGTTTCAGCACGTGGCCCGCGGCGGTCATTAAGAACCCGGCGATGGTCGTGTAGGCTTCGGATTCCGGCACTGACAATTTTAGCCTGCGATTCAAGTCCCGCACAGCCAGGCCACCATCCAGGAGAAACTGTCGTTCGCCAACCGAGTTGATCTGCTCGTTAACTTCTTCGTCGTGTTCGTCAGATATTTCGCCAACAATTTCTTCCAGTAGATCTTCAAGTGTAATAATTCCTTCGAGCCCGCCGTGCTCGTCAACGACGAATCCGAAGTGGGTCTTGCCTTTTTGCATCTGACGCAAAACATGTTCCAGCCGCGCCGTGTCTACCACAAACAAGGGGGCCTGCATAACGTCCTCCAGACGGAAGGTTTCGGGATGGAGCAGATAGGGCATCACGTCCTTACTGTGCACGAACCCAATCACGTTATCAATGGATTCACGATAGACCGGGAGACGTGAATAGCGATGCTGCTCAAAGGCCTTAGTAATGTTTTCCAGGGAACAGTCACTGGAGATCGCCGCAATGGCGGTGCGGGGCACCATAGCTTCACGCACCAGGGTATCCGAAAACTCGAACACCTGATGAATCAAGCGGCGCTCTTCCGCGCGCAGATGACCGCTGTCGCGGGAAATGTCCACCAACTGCCGCAGCTCAGCTTCGGTATAGCTCGACGCGTGTTCCGAAGTCGCCTGCAGGCCCACAAGGCGAACCGTTCGCGCACTGGCCCAGTCGAGGGCGCGGATGGGCCATTGAAATACTTTATAAAAAAGTTCCATGGGCAGGGAGACTGCCAAAGCAACTCTCTCTGCCCGGGCCAGGCCAAGCAGTTTCGGCGCTTGCTCACCCAGCACGATATGTAGCGAAGTAATTATAGAAAAGGCTATTCCAAAAGCCAGGCCGTGTCTGACGGTGTCGGAAAGCCCGGAAAATGGTCGTTCCAACATGCGCGCAATCACGGGTTCACCTATCCACCCCAAGGCGAGTGAGGCTAGAGTGATTCCCAGTTGTGACGCTGAAAGGTAAGCGTTCAGATTGTCGAGGAGTCGTATTAGTCGGACTGCAGAAGCTTTTCCAGCCGCCGCCAGTGTCTCAATTCGCGAGCGTCGGACACCTACAAAGGCAAACTCGGCTGCCACGAAAAAACCATTGGCGGCCACGAGCAACAGCACCGCACCCAACTTCAGAGCAAGCATTCCCACACTGGTAGGAGCACTTAGGTCCCCATCGGCGAAAATCAGGCAGAAAAGATAACTTGGCGGTTCGGACATTCTTCAAAGAGGGCGGGGTGCAGCCGACTCGAAATCAAAGGCTAACGTGGGGATTATAGCATGCGGGACGCAGCCCCGAGGCATAGGGGTACCGGCGCTGAAGCTGCTTTTCGATTCTGAATTGCCTAGAGAATTAGCTGGTTTCCAAGAGAATTTCTTTAGTGACCGGCCGTAGCCCCTGCGGCACGAGCGCGAACCGGACGCCGCTCATGTTTGTTGCAGGCCCGTGCGAGAGCTTGGGCGACTCGGGGTTCAATGTTGCATTCCGGTTGCCGACAAACTGCAGCCAGCTCGGAAACGACGAGATATCGCGCGCGCTCGAGCATGCGTTGCTCGCGAAAGGAAAGTGGCTTTAGGTGGCTCAAATAAGTCAAATGCTTGAGCACATCAGCCACTTCGAAGATATCGCCGGTCCGCATCTTCTCCGAGAAATCCTTGAAACGATCTTTCCAGTCGTTTGCGGGAGAAGAGAAATCATCGGCTAAGGCCTTCAGCAACATTTCACATTCACCCGACGTGATCGGGGATCGGAGGCCGACTTCCGCCGCATTTGAAACCGGAACTAACACCACGGAATTGTTTGCGGCAAGGCGGAGCGTATAGAAAGGAAGTGACGCCGCACCTATTTGCTTCGGTTCTATCTGCTCGATGGTTCCGATTCCGTGATTTGGATAAACCACTTTCTGGCCGATTTTGAAGCCCACACAGCACCTCCATTGATGCAAAATCAGACTGAGCCACGCGCGGGGTCTGGGGGAAACCCTTGATCGACGCAGCACGCGTCGGGCCCCTTAGGTTAGGTAAGTTGTCGGGAGTCTAGCAAGCGCTCTTAGAAAGCGTCAAGCTTTTCAAGTCACGCCCGAGTGCCTGAAATTAAGAACTAAGCGGACCACCGAAATCAGCTTGACAAGTCACTTCGTTCTAGCAGCGTGAATTACGGGTTGCCTCGCATTGCGGCAGCGCTGATCATATTCGCCTCTGCGCAGGGCCACACCGATGCCGGGATGCCTGTGCCTCGAAGTGGTATGCGTCCGGAAACCGTTCCGGTAACATTTTCTAGTTCGCGTTTGAGATTGCGCAGCAGACAGGCAGCCCAAACAGCCCAGGACAAGTGGGGTTACGTAGAAGCGTGGGGGTCGTCATCAGATTCAGATTGATTGGGAGCAGGCGAGGTGCGGAGGTAATAGTTAAGTCAGAGAGCATCGTCTCGCCAAACAGCTTCGGTTTGTCACCGTGAGCCCATCCTGCTAGGATCAAAACTGGAGATTAAGTGTTCCCCAACCAAGGTTTCGTTGAGGTAACTGGTTCCGCAAGTTGATTCGTAATGGCACTCCTGAAAATCACCGATGCAAGCGGCCGCCAGTGGCAGTACACCTTCTTGCAAGGAGCCGCTTGCACGATCGGCCGCGCACCCGATAACACGGTAGTAATTGATGATCCGCGTGCGTCGCGCTACCACGCACACATCAAGTCTGCAGACGAAGGATCGTTTACCATTATGGATGGGGCCCTGATCAACGGCCAGCTTCGGCGCAGCGCAAACAAAGTCTTTATCAATGGTGAGCCCCGTTACGAACATCAATTAAAGAATGGTGATCGGGTAACAATTGGCGCCAGCACTCTGCGCTTTGAACAAACTGTTGAAGAACGCACCAGCGAAGTACGTTACGATGACAAACCTCTTGGGCATACGCAATTACTGATTTCTGCCAATGATGTAATGACCACGATGCTCCAGTCGACCTCCGCCGAAGTGCCCACCGCTTCTCCTTCGCGGGACAAGGTGCTCGAGGCCTTGCAGCGGAAGGCCAACATCCTTAGTGCGCTCTACGAAATGAGCAAAACTTTGGGTTCGGTTTTCGACCTCGACGCAATCTTCGCAAAGGCCACGGACATTATCTTTCGATCAACGCCTGCGGACCGCGTAGTGGCCCTGCTCGCCGAAAACGGAGTCACAGGAAACCTTGAGGACGTGAAGCTAAGCCCGATTGCTATGCGCGCCCGTGATCAGAAACTCGACGACCACGCACGCAAACTGAGCATCGGACGGACTATCACCAGGAAGGTAATGAGGGACCGGGTGGCTCTGCTTTCGCAGGATGCAGCCTCAGACGAGGAGTTTGCAGGTGTTGATTCAATAGTCTCGCAGGGTGTGCGTTCCACCATTTGCGCGCCTTTGGTAGCCGAATCGCGAGTCCATGGCGCACTTTATGCCGACCGGCTGGATCCTTTTGCTTCCTTCAAGCCGGACGATCTCGAGTTAATTAGTGCCGTGGCCGCTCAGACGGCGATTGCTGTTGAAAATGCTCGGGCCCACGAACGTCTGGCGCGCGAGGAAGTCGCACGGGCGAACTACAGCCGCTTTCTTCCAGAGTATGTCGTCAAGCAGATGCTCGATAATCCTGAATCGTTCAAACTCGGAGGTGTTAATCAAACTATTACGGTGCTCTTTGCCGACATTCGCGGATTCACGCGGCTCTCCGAGCACGCAGCCCCGGAAAAAATTGTGGGTTTGCTTAACAGATACTTTTCTGCCATGACTGACATTATTTTCGCGCACGGCGGCACGCTTGATAAGTATCTCGGCGACGGACTAATGGCTCTCTTTGGCGCGCCCACGACCACTCCTGAAGATGCGTCTAACGCCTTGAACGCAGCGGTAGCAATGCAGCGTAGAATCATCGGTATCAATCAGGAATTGCGCGCCGAAGGGCTGGCCGAAATCGGAGTGGGCATCGGGATGCACACTGGCGAGGTGACAGTCGGTTACATAGGTTCTGAACGACGTTCTGAGTACACAGCTATTGGTGACGCGGTTAACACAGCGGCTCGGCTGGAGTCAAATGCGAGGGGTGGAGAAATCTTGATCAGCGGGGCGACGTCGAAGGCAGCGGGCAAACGTTACAAGCTCAAAGAGCGCGAGCCCATTACGGTCAAAAACCGCGAGCAGCCTGTGCCCTTGTTTGAAGTTGACTGGCAGCGCGCCAGCGGCGCGCTCTAAGCAAGCGAGTAATTGTCATCTGGCAAAACCGCGAGGGGTAGAGGTGTGTGAAAATGCAAAAAGGACAACTTCCAATTTTACTGGCCTGAGCTGTTCTTGGGGTGCTGCTTTTTCACATGGACTCGGTAGCGCACTGGGATAACGGGGCGGTTAAAAACCGGAACGGCGGGAATCACTTAGCTGGCAGGAATGGCAAGCGCAGTCTGAACTCTTCGTAAGTCCATTTTGTTTCATTTTCTTTTTGAATCCTTATGTCCTTCATGAGCAAGACCAGCTCGTTCATCGGTCTAAAAGCGCTGCGTAATCTGGTGTCTGATTCGATGGCCATAGACATGGGATCTGCACGCACGATCATTGCTGTGCGCGGACGCGGTGTGGTCATAGACGAACCTTCCGTGGTGGCCGTCGACAAACTTTCTGGCGAAGTAATTGCGGTCGGAAATGAAGCGCAGAAGATGCTGGGACGCGAAGCTCGCGATCTGACGGTGATTGCCCCGTTGATAGGTGGTGTGGTAGCTGACTTTGAACGAACGCGCGTCATGCTGGATCATTTTGTGCAGGAGGCGCGAAGCGGGACATCGCATTTCAGTCGGCGGGCCATCATGAGTGTGCTTTCGGGAGTCACCCAGGTCGAACAGCGCGCGCTGCTTAGCGCAGCGGAAGAAGCCCGTATTGGACGGGTGTACATGGTTGAGGAAGGTCTGGCTGCTGCAATTGGATCGGGCGTTCCGGTCGACGACCCTCATGCATCGGCGGTGGTTGACATCGGCGCCGGCACGACCAACATTGCGGTGATCGTGAATGGCGCAATCATAGCTTCGCGAGCAGAACGGATCGGCAGTTCGGACATCGACGCAGCTATGATGGATCGACTGCGCCGGCATCGAGGGCTCTCGATTGGAATACCTACGGCCGAACGCCTTAAGCTGGAACTCAGTTGTGCTACTGAGCCTAAAGACCCAACTCGAAAGATGGAAGTACGCGGACGAGACGTGCAGACAGGAAGTCCGGGTGCCGTGAGTGTCAGCGTGGCTGAAGTTCATGCGGTAACGTTGCCGATTATTAGGCGCATAGCTGACGAGGTCCGCTCCACGCTCACCGAATTGCCCGCTGAGGTTGCCGGCGACATCTACGACCGTGGGTTAATCCTCACGGGCGGCGGAGCTCAATTGGAAGGTCTAGCCCAATATCTACAGAAGGAAGTTGGTCTTGCCGTCTTAATCGCTGACGACCCTCGGTTCGCCATCGTGAGGGGACTATCACAGATGTTTGATGAACCGCTGCTGCTGCGTCGAGTGGCGCAGACCGAACCGCAGCCGGTGTTTGACGCTGAAACTACTGTCTTCGAGAGCTAGTCGGACTCGATCGCACAAGGCGATTGAGGCACACTTATTCTTGCCGAGTGATGATCGAGAGCTATGAGCATCGAGCTATGAGCATCGCAGCGTTCTTTAATAAGAGCCTCACCGTTGCCAAAGTGTATGGTATTCCCGTGCGCATCGATTATCGCTGGTTTGCCGTAGTGGCCCTCAGCGTGTGGTTGATTTCCAGTAACCTTCAGAGCAAGGTCATCCAGCTGGGCAACGTGCGTTTACCTCCTCTTGATCCGGCCGCCGCCTGGTTGCTCGGAGTTATCACTACTGCCGGACTTTTTCTTTCCGTATTTGGGCATGAGTTATCTCATGCGCTCATGGCCCGCGCCGAAGGAATCGAGATCGATGAGATCGTGCTTCATCCCTTCGGCGGGTTGGCCCGAATGCGGAGCGCGCCCGAGAATCCGCGAGCCGAGTTTCGCATCGCGGTCGCCGGTCCGGCAGCGAGCTTTGTTTTTGCCATACTCGCTTTTGCAGGCGCCAAGATCGCTGACTCGGGAGGTTACATCGCCACCGCTGTCGTGTTTTTTCTGATCGCCGGAGGCAATCTGCTGCTGGCAGTTTTTAATCTGTTTCCCGGCTACCCTCTCGATGGTGGGCGCGTCTTGCGAGCCATTCTTTGGCGACGAAGCGGCAACATAACAGAGGCGACCCGGCTTTCAGGAATTTGCGGAATTCTCATAGGCGGCACGCTCATTCTGTTCGGGATTTACATTATGATCGCTCCCAACTGGAGACCCGCCCAACCTTACTTCATGGGCGTTTGGTCAATTCTTGTGGGCCTGTTCTTGCTGGATACCGCCGCCAAACTGGTGAAGAGCGCCCAAGATTCCAGGGTGGTCACGGTGGGAGACGCGATGTCTCCAGCCATTGCAATTGCCCCAGAATTGACTATCACCCAGTTGATCGATGATTTTCTTCCCCTTCATCGGCAGACAAGCTTTCCCGTGGCCCTGGACCACCAACTGCACGGAATTCTCACGCTTGAAGATCTTAAATCGCTTCCGCCGGAACGCTGGCGCCTCACGCGCGCTCGGGATGTCATGCGTCCAATTGCCCCGAGGTTTTTTGTAGAAGCCTCGACAACGCTCGATCACGCCAGGGAATTGATGAAACGAAACGGCGTTGGCTCGCTTGCGGTCATCAACAACCATGGCAAACTGGTAGGATTTCTACAGAGCGGAAAATTAACGCC
>JACCSP010000183.1 GCA_013812905.1 Pyrinomonadaceae bacterium | reverse complement strand
CGCTCTTCGTGCCGACGACCCCTTTTACTGGTGGCAGCCTGGGCCGCAATCGTGGCATTACACATGGTTACGCCTCGGTCGATTTGCGGGTCATGCGCGGAATTCGCTTTGGCGAACGCGTCCGGCTTGACGTAATTGCTGAAGGCTTCAACCTGTTCAATCGCTTCAACGAAGCCGCCGCGTCGCCCTTCTTCCTGGATGTAAATGCCTTCGGGCAGCGTGATGGCGCGGGCCGCTTTTACAGCAGACCGACTGCAGCCTTTGATTCGCGACAGTTTCAGTTTGGCTTGAAACTGAACTTTTAAGAAAGGGGCGGGATTTCCCCTTGGGAAGCGGCTGGCGAGAGCGATCTTTGCCGGCCGCTTTTTCCTTGAGTGAGCAACAAATTGATGTTTGTCGGAGCCGTGCGAGTTAGGATACATTGGACTCAGTGAAGTCCGGGCGAACTAATAAGGCGCCTCTGGCATCCGAAACATGGCTTTGTGGCGCAGTTGAGTTAGCCTCAGAAAACCTCTCCCAGGAAGAAACCCTATGATCAATCGACGTTTCCAGCTAGCCCTTTCGCTTGGGGTGCTGATTTTGCTGTTTGCGAGTTTGGCCAATGCGCAATCGAGCCGACCACGGCGGGTTAGGCCTACCGCCAAACCCGCGGAAGAGCCACTGCTGCGTCCCGAGCCGAAAGCAAGCCCAACAGCAAGAAACAACCCTAACGGTCCTTTGATAAACGTGCAGCCCGTTAAGCCGGTAGTTAACACCAGCGCAACGGGGGATACCTCGCATGCTTATCAGTTGTTGCAGCAGAAACAATTTGCCGCGGCAGCTAAAGAGGCGAAGGGTGTGGCGGCAAATTACCCCAATGACGCAGAAGCATGGAAAATAGCCGGCTTTGCCGAGCTAAACCTCAAGCAGTATACCGACGCCGCGGCGGACTTGGAGAAAGCAATCTCGCTTCAGCGGGCAGCGAAGCAGGAAGATCCGAACACGGTTGACGCACTGGCCCAGGCTTACGTGCTCTCAGAAAAGTTCGAGCAGGCCCTTCCCCTGCTGGTAATTGCAACCACGCGAGGCGCCCAACCCGACGCGAGCATGCTTTATTACCGCGCTTTGTCGGAGTACAAGATGGGCAAATCCGCTGAAGCGGAGCGCACTTTCAATTCTGTAGTAAAACTCAATCCCAAGGACTCGCTGTCATTGTTCTATTTGGGCCAGCTGGCTCTGGCCAGAAATGATCTCGATGGAGCGGTGGCCGCGCTTAATCGGGCCACGCTTAGTGATCCACGGATGGCCTCAGCCTGGACCCTACTCACCTCAGTGTACCTCCGCCGAGCTGCGCTGAGCACAGACACCGCCAAAGCCGATGCCGACTATCTCAACGCTGTGCGCGGGGGTGAGGGACTAATTAAGGTGCGAACTGATGCCGAAGCCTTGACGCTTTTCGGCCAGGCGCTAATCGGTTCATCACAGTATGCTCGCGCCGCGGCCGCGCTGGAACGCGCTGTGGGGGGGAGTGATGCAAAGGCCGTAACCTTCTATCTCCTCGGCGTGGCGCATTCGCGCGCAAAGAATTTTCTGAAAGCGATTGCTGCACTCGAATCAGCAGCAACCAAGACACCCGGCGACGTGAACGTCTATCGCGAGCTGGGTTACGCATACGAAGTTTCGAAACAATATGTAAAAGCGTTGACTGCTTACCAAAAGGGCTCAAATTTGGCGCCAGCTGATACCGATTTCAAAGAATCGATCGAGCGCGTCCGTCCGTTTGCTAAGTAGGCATCCGTCCCAGGTTAACCACCTTGGCAGCGAGAGTCGGCGGCCTGGATGACGCAATTCTGTGACATTCTTGACTCGAATTTAGACTGAAGCTTTACCTACCAGGAGAACAAAGATGAGATTTACTGCAGTTCTGGTCCTGACACTGGTGGCCTCGATAGCTGCCATCGCGCAGCGACCGCGGAGCATCGATGCGAGTGCGACTGCTGGTTCCTCAACCACCGCCGTCGCACCAGCCCCACAAACCGTTAAGGCAAAATACGAGGGCGGTGTGTTTGGTCATAACAACACGATGACCGGCACCCTAAGCTTTGACGATACCAATCAGCGCTTGCTGTTTCGCAACAAACAACAGAAGGAAGTTCTATTTATTCCTTATGGGGCGATAACTTCAGCCTTTGCTGACACGCAAAAGCGACGCCCCGCGGCAGCCACAGTAGCTAGCCACATTCCCTTCTACATCGGGATCCCCTTCGGTTTCATAAAGACCAAGGTTCGCTATCTGACGCTTCAATATACTGATCCAGACAGCAGAGCCACTGGCGTCACCAGCTTTAAGCTCGAGAACAAGCAAATCCTCGCTTCATTATTGAAGACACTCGCTGAAAAAGCAGAGATGACTGCCCGCGGTGAGGTTTACATCAAGAAACGTGACGCGGTCGTTGACAAGACAATCCCGTAAGCTAACTCACTTGATTGACATGGGACGGAAGTTTTAAAGGCGGGGTCAAACCCGCCTCTTTTTATGTGTGCCGAGCATGTTCGGCAGCTTGGAGTTGAAAGTCCTCTACCCAACCTGATGGAGGTGAAGGTTAGCGAAGCGCAAGAGCGTCGTCGCGAGACGGGGTCTGAAGGACTCCAGAACCAGGGCTTGGAGTTTTTCCGGGGCGGTTAATCGCCAGGCTTCGTGAATGTGAACGACTAGCTCTTCGTCGCTGACGCTATTAAGCTCAATTCCAACCTAACCGCGCTCGCCCACGTACGGCGGTCTGGAGAACTTCTCCGGCGAGCGTTCGATTAGCATCGACTGGATACCGATCGCGGCCGGTATTACCACTGCAATATGTCCATCGTTGTGATGGTTGTTGGAACACATCGCGAAGTTCATTAGCGCTGCATGCGTTACTGATCAGGAGCGATGACGCCAGTACGCCGGTCGTTTGCTGAAATGCATAACGGCGTATATGGAAACTCTTTCTTTCTCTGGTTCCCAGCGATATAAACTGAATACGGAAATTGCTTTAGCAAGTAGCGGCGAATTTGAGGCTCGTCGACTATTGGCCAGGTGGTCGGAGACGTAAGCAGAGTCTGAATGGCTCCTTCGATCTCTGCAACAAAGGCCGTGGCTACCAGTGGTGATGCGTGATCCAGGTAGTAACGTGTGGCTGCCAGATACTCGTCTGCGGCCTCTGAATGAAAGCCGTAGCTCACCATGGGCTAGCTCGAGGGCAGATGCTTCGCTACCAGGTTTCGCACTCGTGCCAAAGCCTCATCGCCAGGAATCAGCGCTGCCTCTCCAGACTCTACTTGAGTATTGCGTCGCCGCACTTGCGCCAGCTGCGCGTTGCTAATCTCCGGTGAAATATCCTCGGCCAGACTCCCAATCAGCCGCTCGGTGAGTT
>JACCSP010000209.1 GCA_013812905.1 Pyrinomonadaceae bacterium | reverse complement strand
AACACCCTGCCGATGCCTGCGGTTCCGCGACTCTGCACGAGGAACAAGGCGACGATAATCGCGATCGTGATCGGTACGATGTAAGAGTTGAAGAGAGGCGTCGCGACGGTTAAACCTTCCATCGCACCAAGGATGGAGATTGCCGGCGTAATCATTCCGTCGCCGTAAAGGAGAGCGGCGCCGAAAATGCCCATCGCGATCAGCCCCCGGCGTTCACTTTTGCCCGAAGGCTTGATCGGGGTCGCCAGCGCGGTCAGTGAGAGGATGCCCCCTTCGCCGTGATTGTCAGCGCGCAATACAAAGACGAGATACTTGACCGAAATGACAATCACGAGCGCCCAGAAGATCAGTGAAAGGACGCCCAGGATGTTAGCGGCGGTGGGGACGATGGAGTGGGGTCCATGAAAGCATTCGCGCAGCGCATATAACGGGCTGGTTCCGATGTCGCCGTAAACCACGCCGAGCGCGGCCAGGGAGAGAACAAAAAGATATCGGCCGCGTGGCGTCACGCGCTCGATGTGCCCGCCGGTTGTTGTAGTGTGGATGTCAGTGGATGCTGTCAGTGCCATTCCCCTGCTTGAACTCAGCGTCTCTAGTCAAGCGCACGCGACGAAGGGCGCGGCAAGCAATAATGCTCCGCGCCCTTCGAAATTAATCGCGATGCTCTTGCCCTTCCATCAAGCCTACGAGGTTAGTTGTCGGGCTCGGACTGGAAGTGTCCTACGTGTAGCAGGGAGCCATCCCCGCCCTCCACGATGCGCCCCTGTTCCGTATGATGGAACATTGGTTCCCCCGCGCTGCTTTTCTCGATGCTTTACGCAAACACCCGCGAGCAGCTTCGGCAGTCAGATTGTCAACACAGAAATACTACGACCCGACGCGTAAGGATGTCGTAAAGAGTTTATAAAGAAGTTGTAAAGGCGGACCAAGTGGTTTGAATTGGACCACCCAGGGGAGCCTTCCAAACTCGGCAATCCGACGCTTTCATTGTAAAAGCCGAGTCACCGCCTTTTAGCCACCGCGCACTACCTTGCAGCTAAGCAGAGAAAGGCGAGCAGCCTTTCGCTCCAACAGATCAAGACAGTGCGCACCGAATGTCAGCAGCGGAATGGTCAGAACAAAGGAAATGATGCTTAGACCGTTGAGAGAGAAAACTATTCGTTCGGAATGGATAAACCATGTGACTGCGATTAACAGCGTCCCAATGACGGGCGAGAGTACGCCGCCTATAAGTCCCGACACTGCGCCGATAGATTGCCACGCCCATGGGTTAATTTCTATGAGGCTGTGCATTTCCTCGTAGAGATCCCACTCCTGATTCTCTTGCAATTCGTTATCCTGGTTCATAGAGAAACATTACGACCCCACGCATAAAAATGGCGTAAACGATTTATAAAAAGATCGTAAGGATGAGGAAAGGTTGGTTCAATTCGAGCAGTCGCCCCGTTCCCAACTGCAGATGGGCCGGGATTGAATCATCAATTCGAGATCTACGAATCGGGATTGAAGCGATAGCCGATCCAGGGCTCAGTGAGGATGTAACGTGGAGTTGAAGGGTTGGGCTCGATCTTTTTCCGCAGTTGTCCGACGAACACGCGCAGGTACTCTCCCTGCTCGGTATAGTTGCCGCCCCAGATGGCGCTCAGCAGTGTGCGGTGCGTGAGGACTTTTCCCGCGTGCCGCACGAAATGAAGCAGCAGCTCGTACTCCTTGGGCGTCAGATGGACTTCCATTTCACGCACAAAAACTCTGCGCGCATCAGCGTCAATCCGAAAATCCCCGACTTCTAAAACCGCTGAGGAAGCTTCGGTTAGGTGAGGCGTCGCCGCCCGCCGTAGTTGTGCCCGCACGCGCGCCAGCAACTCGTCCATCCCGAACGGCTTGGTGACGTAGTCGTCGGCGCCGGCGTCAAGTGCCTCGACTTTTGTTTTTTCTTCGCCGCGAACCGAAAGTACGATAATCGGTAGCTGTGAAATTGCTCGCAGTCGCCTGCAAAGATCGAGGCCATCCATGTTGGGCATGGCCAGATCTGTTACAACGAGATCAGGATGCCAATCGCTGAAAGTCTCCAATGCTGAAACTCCATCCGCCGCGACACGCACTTCATACCCGTGGGTCTTGAGTCCGGTGCGGAGGACGCGGGCGATCTGCGGCTCATCATCCACTATCAAAATGCGCGAAGGTTGGCTCAACAAAGTTAGTTTATCTCCCGAAACATGGCTGGGCCCGCCACCACATCCGGTGATCGTTCGGGTAGATTTTCTAAGTCGCCAATCGGAAGGCTGAACACCGCCCGCGTTCCCACCCCTTCCCGCTTATCTTCGATCCAGATACTCCCGCCATGCGCTTCTACAATACCTTTAGCGACCGCGAGTCCCATCCCCGTGCCCTTAGGCTGGATGCTGTCACCTGTATCACCATCGCGAGTGGCGCGAAAAAACTTGTCAAAGATGCGTTCACGAATCTCGCGAGGGATGGTCTGTCCCTGATCCTCGACGGCAATCTGAATCGTCTCATCGCCTCCCGGTTGAGCGCTAATGAGAATGTTTGTCCCAGTAGGAGAATACTTCACCGCATTATCAATCAAGGTGAATATCACCTCGGCCACTGCGCGCGGATCTACCTGAACTGCAGGTATTTCGTTGGCAATCTCAACCCTTACGTGATGATTCCGTGTCAGCGGCTCGACGCGCTTGAGCACGGTTGCGAGGATCTCATCGACGACTCCCCACCTGCGACGAAGGCGTAACTCGCCGGCTTCGATCCGTGCCAGTTCAATTAACCCTTCAACGAAGCGGTTGAGCCGGTCACTCTCTTCGTCGATCACCTCCAGCATCTCCCTTCTCGCATCGGTGTCGAGAGTCACGGGCCCGCCGCGGACCGTCGACGATTGCAGTTCTTCCAGCAGCGTGCTGACCGAAGCCTTGATCGACGTGAGCGGTGTGCGAATGTCATGGGTGACGGCATCGAGGAGAGCTGATTTCAACTTCTCGCTCTGCTTTAGCGCTTCGGCGTGGCTGGCCCGCTCGAACGCAGTACGCAACTCTTCGTAGAGTCGCTCAATCTCCCGCCGACCGGCATCGGCCTCTTCGGCACGGCGCTTCGCCCGAGCAGAAAGGTGCCCAACGGTAATGGCGGTAACCATGAAGGCAAACAGCGCGATCCAGTTATCTGGGGCGGCGATCGCAAGGGTGCCGAAGGGCGGTAAAAAGAAGTGGTTGAAACATAAAACGCCGAGTACTGAGGCCACGACGGCTGGCCTGGCGCCATACCAAGTGGCGACCAGGAGCACAACCAGCAACAAGGCAAGCGCTACGGTGGTGGCGTTGACGTGTGAGCTGAACAGGGACAGCACCGCTGTCGTAGCAGCTATGCCGGAGGCTGCGACCAAATAGCCGGTCCAGCTCTTTTGAAACTGCACTGACGTCATGCGCCTAATTGTATGACAAAAGTGTGGTGAGAGTTGTAGCGCGGGCCGTCCTTCCGTGGGCGCGTCGTGCCATCCAGATTACGCAGATTACTCGGATTAGAAGAAATGGGCGGCTTCGTCGTCTTACTGCCTAAATGTTTCTACGTAATCTGTGTAATCTGCGGATAGCATTGGGTGGCGCCTACAATTAGATCTCCACCTGCGAACCTAACTCGACCACGCGGTCAGGAGGTAAACAAAAGTAGGCGGTCGCGCTCGTGGCGTTACGCGAAATGAGGGCAAAGATTTTTTCACGCCAAATTGCCATGCCGGGTCGCTTGCTGGCCATAATCGTTTCCCGCCCAAGGAAATAAGTCGTGTCCTTCGGGTCGAATTTGAAGCCCGGCGCTTTTATGTTTTCCAGCACTCTCGGAATCTCCGGGTCTTCCATGTATCCATAGAAAACTCTCAGGCGGTAAAACCCGTTACCGACTGGTTCAATTTCTACCCTCTCATCCTCGACGTAAGGAACCAGCCGTGTCTTGACCGTCAAAAACAGCACCCGCTCGTGGAGCACCTTATTGTGTTCCAGGTTATGGATCAGCGCGGGCGGCGTTCGCGTTGCGTTTCCATTCATGAAGATCGCCGTGCCCGGCACTCTTATAGGCGGACGACGTTCGATCTCGAGAAGGAAGTCTTCCAGGAGTTGAGAATCAGATTGGATTCGCTCGGAGAGGATCTTCCGTCCTTTCTTCCACGTCATCATGACGGTGAAGATCACCGCGGCGAGGAGCAATGGGAACCAACCGCCATGAGCTACCTTGACGATATTCGCTCCGAAGAATGAGACATCGATGATCAGAAAAAAGAGGCATAGGGACCCTGCCGTCAGCCGGCTCCAACCCCAGCGGTTACGCGCGACGACGTAAAACAGGATCGTGGTAATCACCATCGTCGACGTCACTGCTATTCCGTACGCCGCAGCGAGGCTGCTGGAACTACGGAAACCGACCACGATGGTGATGCATCCGAACATCAGGGCCCAGTTAATGGTGGGAATGTATATCTGGCCAAATTCTCTGGTCGATGTGTGGGTGATCTTCAGACGCGGAATGAAACCGAGTTGTACGGCCTGCATGGCGATTGAGAACGCACCAGTGATGACCGCTTGCGAGGCGATAACCGCCGCAGCCGTTGCCAGGACGACCATTGGGTAGAGTCCCCACAACGGCACCAGGCGGTAAAACGGGTTCTCAGCGGCGCCTGGATTTTCAATCAGCAGTGCACCCTGTCCAAAATAGTTCAGAAGAAGAGCCGGCAGCACAACCGTGAACCAGGCAAGACGAATGGGCCGCAATCCAAAGTGGCCCATGTCGGCGTAGAGCGCCTCGCCTCCGGTAATGACAAGACAAACCGCCCCCAGAATCAAAAACCCGTGCCAGCCGTTGCGGAGAAAGAAGTCCACTCCATACAGAGGGTTGATGGCCGCCAGCACTTCCGGATAACGAATTATCTGCAGAATTCCGAGCCCGGCTAGCACTGCAAACCAAACCAACGTGACCGGCTCAAATACCCGGCCGATGCCTGCGGTCCCGCGGCTCTGAACGAGGAACAATGCGACGATGATCGCAATCGTGATCGGGACGACATAGGGGTTGAAGAAAGGCGTCGCGATGGTTAAACCCTCCATCGCGCCAAGGATAGAGATCGCCGGCGTAATCATTCCATCGCCGTAAAGCAGAGCAGCGCCGAAAATGCCCATGGCGATCAACAGCCGGCGTTCACTTTTCCCCGAAGGCTTGATCGGGGTCGCCAGCGCCGTCAGTGACAGGATGCCGCCTTCGCCATGATTGTCCGCATGCAATACGAACACGAGGTACTTGACCGAAATGACAATGATGAGCGACCAGAAGATTAGTGAAAGCACGCCTAAGATGTTGGCCGGTGTAGGGCTGATGGAATGTGGTCCATGAAAGCATTCGCGGAGAGCGTAGAGCGGGCTGGTTCCGATGTCTCCGTAAACAACTCCCAGCGCGGCAAGCGAGAGAATAAAGAGGTATCGGCCGCGCGGCGTCACGCGCTCAATATGCCCGCCGGTGGTCGTAGCGTGGATGTCCGTGACTGGTGTCTGTGCCATTCCCTGCTTGACCTGAACGGTTCTCGATGGGCAAACGCGACGATGGGCGCGAAAGCAAAAATGCTCCGCGCCCATCAGAATTAATCGCGATGCTCTTGCCCTTCCATCAAGCCTACGAGGTTAGCTGTCGGGCTCGGACTGGAAGTGTCCTACGTGTGACGAGAGCTTTGCTGGCCCCCTCTACGATGCGCCCCTGTTCCATGCGCGGAACATTGGTTCCCCCGCGCCACCCTTCTCGATGCTTTCCGCAACACCCGCGAGCGGCTTCGGCAGTCAGATTGTCAACATAGAAATAGTACGACCAGACGCGTAAGGATGGTGTAAAGGGTTTATAAAGAAGTTATAAGGGGAGGCGCGGGCCAAGGCCGACTTGGACCGCGGCCCGATATACGGTAGGCGGGAAGTCCCTACAATGTCGCGGTAGCGCTCCGGTAGCGGCGGCTCACTACCTTGCGGCTCGGCGGATAAACACTAGCTGTCTTTCGTTCCAACAGATCAAGACAGTGCGCACCGAATGCCAGTAGCGGAATGGTCAGAACAAAAGAAATGATACTTAGACCATTGAGAGAGGAAACTAGCGATTCCGAATGGACAAATGATGTGACAGCGATTAACAGCGACCCTATAACTGGTGAGACTACGCAGCCGATAAGTCCCGACATCGCGCCGATCGATTGCCACGCCCATGGGTTGATTTCTATTAGGTGGTGCATTTCTTCATAAAGATCAAACTCCAGATCCTCTTGCGGTTCGTAATACTGGTCCATTCGCCTCCTTAAGTCAGGCACACACGACGAAGGGCGCGACAAGCAAAAATGCTCCGCGGCCTTCGGAATCAATCGCGATGCTCTTGACCTTCCATCAAGCCTGCGAGGTTAGCTGTCGGGCTCGGACCGGAAGTGTCCTACGTGTCGCAAGCAGCCTTCACTTGCGCCTCCACGATGCCCCCTGTTCCGCTACTGAATCATTGGGGTCCGGAAGTTCAGAGTTCAACCTTTAGGT
>JACCSP010000127.1 GCA_013812905.1 Pyrinomonadaceae bacterium | reverse complement strand
GCGTCAGGCGGCACACCCTTCAGATCGTTTACCCCCGCAAGGAAGAAGCTGATGGCAGTCTCGACATCGCCGATTGCCAGGCGCCGGCCCATCTCGCCCCACAGTCGCAGTTCTCCGGCCGCGAGTGTTTCACCGGCTTCCGGCGCTGCCCGCAAGAACTCAAGGCTTGCGCGCAAGGAAACGCCGGCGATCGTGCCGCTGGTTTCCAGGATCGCAGCCACCTGATCCAACGACAAGCGCGCTAGCTCACGGGTTAGTTCCCGAATCGACTGCCGTTCGGTCGCATTCTTAACTTCTGAAAATTGTTTCTGAAGTTCCTGCTCAATTGAGGCCGAGGAAACCTGCGCCTCAGGGGACGAGATGACAATTGACTTCGGTTTTAGATCGGAATCCATGCCAGGGGTTGCGTCAAGTCTAAATCACAGTAGTCACGATCTCGCGAATGCTGCGCTGCAATTCGCGGTCGTCGGTGATTGGTGAGCACATCGCGACATCAGCGGCAGTGATGGGTGGAATACCGAGAGCAATCATTTGGGCGGCATAAATTAGCAACCGGGTGGATACCCCTTCTTCCAGTCCATGTCCTCTCAGGTTGCGGACTTTCTGTCCAATCAGCACAAGATCGCGCGCAATGCCCTCATCCACACCGCCTTCGCGAGCCACGATTTCAGCCTCAAGCTCAGGAGGGGGATAGTCGAAGTCAAGCGCGACAAAGCGCTGGCGCGTCGACTGCTTTAAGTCTTTAAGGATTGATTGATAACCAGGATTATAAGAAACGACCAGCATAAAATCGGACGGCGCGTCGAGAATTGTTCCGCGCTTTTCAATAGGGAGACGTCGGCGATGGTCCGTCAAAGGATGGATGATGACGACCGTGTCTTTGCGGGCTTCGACTACTTCGTCGAGATAGCAAATCGCGCCATTGCGCACGGCCGCGGTAAGCGGCCCATCGTGCCAAATGGTCTCCTCGCCCTCAAGCAAAAACCGCCCGACCAGATCCGTTGCGGAAAGATCTTCGTGGCAGGCGACCGTGATCAGTGGCCGCTCTAGTCTCCAGGCCATATGTTCGACAAAACGTGTCTTGCCGCAGCCGGTCGGCCCTTTGAGAATAACGGGCAAACGAGCTGAGTGGGCTGCCGCAAAAAGCTCAACTTCGCCACCCACGGCGAGATAGTAAGGCTCTTCACCGATTCGATACTCTTCTATCGCGCGTTCAGGCATGTCGTGAATCGTAAATCGTTAATTGTGAACGCCCTTTTGTCGTTCAGTGACGCCTGCCGGAGCTTGCGGTATCATAACAATCAGCGTCGAATAGGGCGGAGTCAGCATCTTAGCATTCGGTTTGAAAGCGCGGCAAACAAGCAGTAATTGGTTTTAGAGACCGCGAAGCGTGGCGAGAGCATATCAGCCTGGGGCGGGAAGCCCCAGGTTAACCGCAAAACAAATTCGCAGCCCGCGCAGCCGGGCGGCAGAGGCAACAATGAGATCCTCATTGATGAGAGTTCACTCGAGCAAGATCACTCAGTTGCTGTCGCCCGCTTCGCGGGCTTGCAAATATTGTTCGATACACCACCTAGGGTTCCGCTTCGCTCTACCCTAGGCTTTAAGCTTTCGCCCGTTTCAACGGGCTCGATTCAGGATTCACGATTTACGAGATGAAGATCGCGGTAGCAATGAGTGGCGGCGTGGACTCTTCCGCTGCGGCTGCAATTTTGAAGAAGCAGGGCCATGACTTAGTCGGCTTCTCGATGCAACTGTGGAATCAGCGGAGGGGAATTAGCGTCGACGAGAATGGGGATCCGCTTCCTTCCCGCTGCTGTTCGCTTGATGATGTTTATGACGCGCGGCGCGTGGCCGAAGAACTGGGTTTTCCTTTCTATGTGCTAAACCTGGAGCGCGAATTTGAGCGCGACGTCGTGCAGCCGTTCGTGGCAAGTTATCTCAAGGGAGAGACGCCCATTCCCTGCGTCTCATGTAATAGTCATCTGAAGTTTGCTTCGCTCGTCGCCCTCGCTGCGAGTCTTGGTCGTGAGAAAGTAGCCACGGGACACTACGCGCGCGTCGAATTAGATCAATCGACGCATCGGTACCGACTTTTCCGGGGACGCGATCTGCAAAAGGACCAGTCTTACTTTCTCTGGGAATTAACTCAGGATCAACTGGCACGTTCGATGTTTCCTTTGGGCGAAATGTCGAAGCCGAAAGTTCGTGAAGTAGCGCGAGAGCATCAGTTGGCGGTGGCGGAGAAAGCAGAGTCGCAGGAGATATGTTTCGTTTCTGATGGAAACTATGCTGGTTTCATCGATCGTTATCTCGAAGCCGAAGACGCCCGGGACCGACAGCCCAGGCGAGGTGATATTGTGGACACGCACGGTGGCGTCGTCGGTCAACACACAGGCATCCATCGGTACACCATCGGCCAGCGACGCGGGATCGGGATTGCGAATGAGCGACCGCTGTACGTCCTCTCAATCGATGCTCAAGAGAACCGTGTGGTCGTAGGTGGGCAGGACAAATTATTGAGCCGGGAGTTTACCGCTGCCGGTGTGAACTGGATCGCGTGCGACAGCCCGGCAACTCCAGTGCGCGCCCACGTGCGTGTTCGATACCGCCACGCTGAAGCTCCTGCGACCATCACAGCTCTTGAGAATTACCGGGCACACGTCGTATTTGATGAACCTCAGCGAGCCATCACCCCGGGCCAGGCCACGGTGTTCTACCGCGAAGCCGAGGTCATTGGCGGCGGATGGATCGTAACAAACGGGGGGGGAAGTGAGTAAAGGGGGAAACGGGTAAGAAGGCCAAGTCTCTCTCCCTTTTACCCTCTTCCGGTCAAACCTTTTCCCCAGTACCGACGTACTCACAACGCAGGAATAATCCCACTTAATTCCGACTGCTATTTACCAAGATTGGCTCTAAGAGGCAGCATAACTATGGCAATGTCACGCACGCGTAAGACAATTCTTATTATCTCGAGCATTCTCGTGGCTCTGGTTTTGGTCGCTCTACTTGGTTTCGCACTGTTGCTAGCCGCGTTTGGGCAAAGGGCTCCCACCATTCGAGACAATAGCGTGCTAGTGCTTCGGATTGCCGGACCTTTGCCCGACTATGTCCCGGATGATCCTCTGCGGAAGTTCTTTGGTGGTCCAGATGAATCGCTCACGAACCTGGTGCTCCAATTTAGGAAGGCCAAGGGCGATAAGCGTATTAGGGCAATCATCCTTGACATCAACATGTCCGGAGCTGGATGGGCCAAGGCCGAAGAGATTCGCGATGCTATCACCGACTTTCACTCCTCAGGCAAGCAGGTTTATGCCTACATGGAACTCGGCATGAACAAGGAGTATTACATCGCCAGCGCTTGCGATCGTATTTATCTCGCTCCCCCGGGGGAGTTGTTCATCAATGGTCTGGCTGCGAACGTGATGTTTTTCCGCGTGTCACTGGACAAGCTGGGTGTCTATCCGGACATGTATCAGATTGGGAAGTACAAAAGTGTCGGGGACACATTTACGCGCAAGGAGATGTCAGAAGCCCATCGAGAATTCATCAACTCACTGCTGGATGATCTGTTCAATCGTTACGTCGACGCGATTGCCAGGGCACGCGGTAAGACACCGGAAGAGGTGCGCGCCATCGTCGACAACTCTCCTTACAGTGCCCTGAAAGCGAAAGAGGTTGGGTTAATCGACAGTGCAGCCTATCGTGATGAACTCGACAAGGAGATCAAGGCCGGGCTTGGCTACAAAGATAGTGACGAACTGCGACTTGTGAAAGGTTCTGAGTATCGTGAGGTGACCCCCGAATCCTTAGGCCTGGATAAAGGAGAGCGGATCGCGGTGATCTATGCCACCGGAGACATTGGTTCGGGCAAGTCTGAAAACAGTCCTACCGGCGATCAGTCGATTGGCTCTGACACCGTCGCGAAAGCACTCAAGGACGCTCGCGACGACAAAACAATCAAAGCCATCGTTTTGCGCGTAGACAGCCCGGGAGGTTCCGGTTTGGCCTCGGACATCATTTGGCATGCTGTCGAAGCCGCGAAACAGAAAAAACCCGTGGTCGTTTCCATGGGCGACGTGGCTGCCTCGGGTGGCTACTATATTTCCGCCAGCGCCAACAAGATCATTGCCCACCCTTCGACCATTACCGGATCGATTGGTGTGGTTGGCGGCAAGCCGGTAATGAGGGGTTTCTACGATTGGATAGGAATTTCTAACGAGTACGTCTTGCGCGGGAAAAACGCCGGCATGTTTCGTGAAACGGAGAAGTTTACGCCGGACGAGAGAGCGAAGTTTGAAGAGTGGATCAAGACCACCTATTACAACGACTTTGTGCCGAAGGTTGCCAAGGGGCGCGGCAAAGATCCGGGGTATATCGACTCGGTCGGACAAGGGCGGGTCTGGACCGGCTCGCAGGGCAAAGAGAAAGGCTTGGTGGATGAGTTCGGCGGACTCGACCGGACTATTGCTATTGCCAAACAGCTGGCAAATATCCCTGTGGACAAGGAGGTGCGTCGCGTGATCCTTCCGTATCCACAAACATTTTTGCAGCAACTTTTGAGCGCCGGTGACAGCGCGTCAACCGAGCGACAACAGCAGCTTGCCGTTTTTGCCGCACTTCCAGAAGACGCGCGCCGCGCGCTCCGCTATCTGAAACTCTTGGATCAAATGAAAAGCGGGCAATCAATGCTTCTCATGCCGTTTGAGTTGAGGATCAAGTAAGGAAGAAGCAGGAGGGCGGCGGAAGCATTTTTCATATGTCATTTGACATTTCTCACTTGTCAATAAAGAGATTCTCTGTGAGCGAATATTCCAGTTCAAAAGGTGAATTCAAGCTGGAAGTTGCCCTTGAAACTTTAATCCAGCAATGAAAAACGAGAAATATGAGAAATGTCAAATGACATATGGAAAATGTTCCTGCTTCTGCCTACTGCCCCTGCCTCCTGATAGCTTCCATCCCACCCATGTATGGACGGAGAACCTCGGGAATAGTGACTGACCCGTTTTCCTGCTGAAAATTCTCAAGGATTGCAATCCAGGTTCTTCCAATTGCCAGCCCCGAGCCGTTGAGGGTGTGGACAAACTCGGGCTTGGTGCGGCCTGCTCGGCGAAAACGAATCTGAGCGCGGCGGGCCTGGAAGTCAGTGCAGTTCGAGCACGATGAGATTTCCTTGAACTCGTTGTAAGAAGGCAGCCACACTTCGATGTCGTATGACTTGGCAGCCTGGAAACCCAGGTCACCAGTGACGTGTTCGACCACCCGGTAATGGAGGCCTAGCTTCTGCAAAATCATTTCTGCATCATGCGTTAACGACTCCAGCTCTGTGAAAGATTCTTCGGGCAGCGTTAGTTTTACCAGCTCGACTTTTTCAAATTGATGCTGGCGATAGATACCCCGGGTGTCGCGCCCGTAACTGCCGGCTTCCGATCGAAAGCAGGGTGAGTAGGCAGCAAACTTGACCGGCAGCGCGGATGCATCGAGTATCTCTTCGCGATGATAGTTGGTGACCGGCACTTCTCCCGTGGGAATCAGGTACAAACCACGTTCATCCGTTAGCTTGAAAAGATCCTCTTCGAACTTCGGCAGCTGCGCGGTCCCAAAAAGCGCGTCCGCGTTTACGATAAAAGGCGGCAACGTCTCCCCGTAACCATGCTCGCATGTCTGCACGTCAAGCATGAAGTTAACGAGCGCGCGGCTTAGTCGGGCTCCCGCGCCATTCAATATCGAGAAGCGCGCACCAGACAGTTTGGCCGCCCGCTCAAGATCAAGAATACCTAAGCTCGTGCCCAGATCCACGTGGTCCTGGGGTGCGAAATGGAATTCGGGTCTGGTGCCCCAGCGACGCACTTCAACATTCTCAGCGTCGTCTTTGCCTACTGGAACGCTGTCGTCGGGAATATTGGGAAGGGCCGCCAGCATGTCGTGCAAACGCGCCTCGGAGGCGTCCCGCGATTGATCAAGTTCGGAAATTTGCCTCTTCAGCGTATTGACTTCGGCTCGCCGTCCCTCAGCCTGGTCGCGTTTGCCTTCCTTCATTAACGAACCAATCTCGCGGCTGGCGGCATTGCGCTGGGCATTAAGTCGATCTGATTCGGCGATTAGCCGGCGGCGCTCCGAGTCTGCCTGCGCAAAGTCCTCAAGCGCCGCGCCGGGCACGCCGCGGCTTTGCAGTTTGCTGCGCACCTGATCGAGGTTTTCGCGTACGTAGTTGAGGTCGAGCATTTGTTAACCCTGGGTTTGAGTGTATTCGGAAAGGGTGTTTCTGTTGGGGAAATGCCCTCTCCGTGGTTCGTGAGTGTACCTGAGGGGGCGGGTGGATGCACATTCCATGCTCACAGAGACCCACCGATCAACAGTGGATTAGAGAGGAAGCGCCGCAAGGGCCTAAGGCAGGTTGTGTTCTACTAGACTAGATTAGACTAGATATAAAACATTGCCCTACTTTCAGTTACAAATATTGTGTGCCAGTAGTGTGCCTCGGTTGCGGCTCCTCAAGCTGATCCCATTTGGGGCTCTCGGGGTAGTTTTAACAGGTAGAAGGTCGGCTAAGAGGACTTTCTATCGAGATTTACGGTTGAATTTTACGTCTGAGTTTAACGGAGACTAAATCATCGTAACCGCCTTGTAGTGCATCAGATACGTCCACTCAGCGCGGTCTTACTACTCTAAGCCCCTTCCCATAAATTTTTCCCTCTTTGCCGCACTCAAGAATTCCTCAAGAATTCCTCAAGACTCAGCCTTTATCTTCCAGCGTGTTGATTGCGGCAGTGTGTGTTGATTAGCGGCCTTGCTCCCGGCAACTACATCAGCTCGGCGGCGCTATGAACAAGTCTGAGGATTTCACGATCAGGAGTGCGCAGGGCAGTTAGCAAAATGGCTCCGTCCCCATTTCAAGCGGGATAAAGGACATGTTTTCCAAAGGAGGGAAGCATGAATGGCATCAATCTCTTAGAAAACGGTATTTACATTTTTCCCGATGGCAGGCAATTCATCGCTCGCGCCCTCAGCGACGGCACTCCTGTCCTTCAAGGCCCGCTATTTAGCGCGGTTGAGATGTTCATTGATTACCGCATCGACCGGAAGGGGCAGATAGCTTACAGCGGAGAAGTGACCTCTTGGCGCGTGGAGGATTTAATCTTTAAGGGGGTACTGGCGACGGATAATAATTCAACGGGCTAAGAGGACTGTTGCCGCTTCACACAGGGGTCTTTGAATTACCCCTAAAACCAGCTTGCTTTACTTAGCCTATATATCGACGCGGTTGCGACCCAGTGCTTTGGCGCGGTAGAGAGCTGCGTCGGCGCGCATGATCATGTCGCTGCCCGATTCACCCTCGCGGAGAACTGCGGCTCCGACGCTTAGTGTGAGGAAGAAGATGCGCTGCCCCTCGCCGAATGGGTGCGACGCGGTAAGCATTCGAATCTTCTCCGCCAGCCCAACTGCGCCTTCCAGCATAGTATCGGGGAGCAGGACCATGAATTCTTCGCCCCCGTAACGAAATACGACGTCTGAACCCCGCACCGCTTCCTTCAGGATTCCGGCAACCTGCCGCAGCGCAGCATCTCCGCTGGGATGGCCGTACGTATCATTGACCACCTTAAATTTATCCACGTCGATCATCAAACAGGAAACGGGCTTGCCGTAGCGGCGCGCCTGAGCGAGTTGATTCCCGAGAATTACTTGTAACCCGTAGCGGTTAAGCAGCCCGGTGAGAGGATCAGTTACCGCCTTATTCCGTTCGCTCTTAGCGTAAGCATTTGCCTCCTCAGCAATTTTATGAAGGTCGTCACGTTCTCGTTTCAAGCGTAGGGCGACATGAACGCGCGCTAAGAGTTCTTTGGGTGTGAAAGGCTTGCTGATGTAATCGTTGGAGCCCTGACCGAGAGCATAGACCTTTAAATCTATTTCTGACCTTGCCGAAAGAAAAATGATCGGAATATCATGCGTCGCTTTGTCTTCTTTGATAATACGACAAGCCTCCAGACCGCTCATCCCAGGCATCATAACATCCAAGATCACAAGTGCAGGTAAAACGCTTCGGGCCTTCACAATCGCTTCAAAACCGTCTTCAGCCGTCACCACTAGGTAACCGGAGCGTTCTAAACAAAGCTTTATTAGCCCAAGATAACTCGGCTCATCGTCGGCTACAAGAATCGTCTGCGATGCTTCTTTCGTATCATCGAGCATGAGCAAAGAGTTGGGGAGGCACATGGCAGGAGGAGAGAACAGAACTATAACAAGGACAAGGAACGCATTGCAATGACTGCTGTCTCTAATGAAGCGAAACAAAGTTCAAAAGCTGCAATGCACGCTCATTGCGCATTCATCAGTCTGACTACGTTCTCTTTGCTCGAGGGTGTGGATGCCAAAACCGCCAGCCCGGAGGCAGAAAACGCAATTGTGGCATTCACGATTCACGCTGGACCATTACGGCAACATGCTCGAAGAGATGCACGAGTCAGCGAGCGACAAGCGGAAGGACTGTTAAAACGCCGTGCTATAAACTAACCGGCACACTTCATGCGCGTATTTAAGGAGTGAATTAATAAAACCCGCTAATTCATTGGGGAATCTGGTCAGGGGGAAAAGATCGAGCATTTGTTCTATGCCAGCAAAGTATGGTAAGAGAAACGCTTCTATTGTTGAGCGGAAAACGAGTCACGCTAACTGACCTCAATACCTGCAAGTTGGCGGAGCTTGATCCGTAAATTTGGGGATCGCTTATTTTGCCCGTCGGAAACTGTTAATTAACTAATGCCACGCAAAGTTCGGAAAGCCGTTTTTCCCGCCGCCGGGCTGGGAACCCGGTTCCTGCCCGCAACGAAATCCTCTCCCAAAGAGATGTTGCCTTTGGTTGATAAGCCGCTGATTCAATACGTTGTCGAGGAGGCCGTGGCCTCGGGGATTGAGTCTGTGATTATCGTCACGGGCCGCGGTAAGGCTCCGATGGAAGATCACTTCGATATCTCATTTGAATTGGAGAAGCTGCTTGAGGAACGCGGCAAGCTGTCCCTATTGAAAGAGATGCGGGCGATCTCCCAGATGGCCCGCTTCAGTTACGTGCGACAAGGCGAGGCTTTGGGACTGGGCCACGCAGTGCTTCAAGCTCGTGACCTTGTGGGAGACGAGCCATTCGCAGTAATGCTCAGCGACGACATTATCGATTCAGCGACTCCCGGGTTGAAACAGCTCCTCGATGTCTATGAAAAATATGACGCGCCGGTTCTGGGCACGATGCAGGTTGCAGGGGAGGCAATCTCTCGCTTCGGCGCGATCGATGTAGACGAGGTGGAAGACGGTATTTACAAGATTAAGGACATGGTCGAGAAGCCAAAATTTTCAGAAGCACCCTCTGATCTGGCCATCATCGGTCGTTATGTTTTGACGCCGGACATTTTTGATGAAATAGAAAAGACAACACCGGGAGCAATCGGCGAGATACAAATCACCGACGCGATGCGTTCACTTCTGAAGAAGCGACCATTTTATGCGGTGCGTTTCAAGGGCACGCGTCACGATGCCGGCGACAAGCTGGGGTTTTTGATAGCCACGGTTGAGTTTGCCTTGAAGCGTAAAGATGTGGCGCCGGACTTTCGCGAGTATCTAAAATCACTGAAGCTATAATATTTTTGGAGCGCGATCAGGAAGAAATCATTGGTTGCTGTTTGATTTGGCGAACGAATAGGACAATCCACGAAACTACAGGGGACCTGGAAATGGTTCAAGTTCAAGGGGAGCGTAGCCCCCTGGGAAAGGAGTAGTCAACCATCCCATATGTTCGTCGAAGTGCGTAAGGGCAGCTAAGGAGTAACTAGGAACCCGTCTGGCAATCGAAAGAGCCCGCGCGGAAACTCTACACCTAAGGTTGGC
>JACCSP010000114.1 GCA_013812905.1 Pyrinomonadaceae bacterium | reverse complement strand
ACCCCGGTCTTGAGATAGGACGAAGGACAGAGTTTTTCGAGAACACAGCTGGCGCAGAGCGGAGATCGAGCCTTGCAGATCTTCCGTCCATGGGCAATGAGCAGATGGGAAAAGGTCACCCAGTCCTTCCGGGGCACGATCTCTACCAGATCGTTTTCGATTTTCTCTGGATTCTTTTGTTGGGTCAGGGTGAGCCGTCTCGAGAGCCGAGTCACGTGAGTATCCACTACGATTCCCGAGGTCACGCCAAATGCATTGCCCAACACGACGTTCGCCGTCTTACGAGCAACACCCGGCAGCTCGAGCAGTTCTTCGATTGTTGCCGGCACCCGTCCGGCGTGTCGCTTGGTTAAAATCTTCGCCGTACCCTGAATTGACTTAGTCTTGTTGCGAAAGAAACCTGTGGTGCGGATATCGCTCTGCAACTCGCTCGCAGGTACCTGCAAGTAGTCTTCCGGTTTGCGGTACTTTCGAAAAAGATCCGCGGTTACGATGTTTACGCGCTCATCCGTACACTGGGCGGAAAGGATAGTAGCAATCAGCAATTCAAATGCGTTCGAGTGATTCAGACTGCATTTCGCGTCAGGATAAGCACGTTTGAGCAGGTGAATGATCTTCTTGGCTCGGGTTTTTAGACTCTGGCCCATCATCCGGTTCTTTTCAATTTGCCTGTCCGCTTGGCCCAGGTCTCAATCCTCCCAAAAACCCAAAGACCAAGGGGCATCATCACCGCGCCTATCAGGGCCAACTCAATTCCCTCATCACTGCTGAAAGCGGCGCACCCATCAGGTTGCCGGGTATCGGTGTTTCCGATGCCCACTAGTTTACGACAGGCCGACAGAGTATACGTTGCCGGCGACAGCGCAGACAGCGGCTGCAACCATCTAGGCGAGACCTCGATCGGATAATAGACTCCTGAGACCAGCAACAATGAACGCTGGAAAATATGCGTCGCCTCAGCGCCCCGCTCCGGACTCATCACGCTTTATGACAGGGCCCAGAATTAGCCGTGGCATTGCCGTTTTTGATTGCCGATTGCCAATTTTCGAGCTTTGTCGAGCTGCCTTGCAGTTAATGAGGGCCTTGGCGCCCAAGGTCGAAGCTGTTGACTCTTTAATTGCTGTCAACCCGCCAATCGGCAGTTAGCGATCAAATTTCAGGCGGCTGAGGTGAGCACAACCTTGGATTCAAGTCCACCAGGGGTCCGTCTGTTCGTGATATTCTGCAGGGAAATGTCTTATCTGGCCGCGCTACACCGCAGTCATGCCGCTGTAGCCGGGCGTTTTTTTGGGCTTTCACGGCTTTCAAACGGTTATGGCTGATTTTTTTGCATCGCTAAGAAGAAGAGCGTCGGGCTTTGGCGACGAACAACCGATCCGTGAAGAAATCTTTAGCGTCGAACGTCTGGAGCAATACGCGCAGGCTCTAGCCACCGAAGATAGAATCGTCAAGAAGAAGGGGCGTGCCCACCTGCTGCCTCGGCTCGAGGACAACGGTCGAAAACTCGTTGCTGCCTATCGCACTCTGGTGGAGGCGCTACGCACTGGCCGTTCCATCTCTCCGGCGGCGGAATGGCTAGTTGATAACTTTCACATTATCGAGGAGCAGCTCCGCGAGATCCGCGAAGACCTGCCCAAGCGTTATTACTACGAACTACCCAAGCTCGCTGATGGAGAGCTCAAAGATTACCCACGAATCTATGCGGTGGCCATCGCTTTGATTGCCCACACTGACAGCCGTTTAGAGACCAATACGGTCCGCAGGTTCATTGCCGCATATCAAACGATTTCACCGCTAACGATAGGGGAACTATGGGCCGTGGCAATTAGCCTCCGTTTGTCGCTCGTGGAAAATTTGCGGAGACTAGCGACCAGGATTGTCGGCGCTCGTGAGGAGCGTGAGCAAGCTGATGAATTAGCCGACAAACTATTGGAGCTCGCCGCCCGGCAACCTACCGCACTGGTGCCTCTAATTACCGAGCGGCTGGGAAAACGCGACCAGCTACCCCGAGCATTTGTGGTTCAACTAACGCAACGCCTGCGTGAACAGGATCCTGCCCTGATGCCCGTGACTGCCTGGCTCGAAAAGCAACTCGCACGGCAAGGAACTAGTATCGAACAGGTTATTCACGGCGAGCATCAACGGCAGGCTTCGACCCAGGTTACGATCGGCAACATCATTACAAGTATGCGTCTCCTCTCAACGCTAGACTGGCGCGATTTCTTTGAGAGTGTAAGTTTGATCGACCCGCTGCTGGGGAAGGATCCGGCGGGCGCCTATTTGAAAATGGAATTTGACTCCCGGGATCGCTACCGGCATGTAGTGGAACGGATAAGCAAGCGAACGTTGTCTTCGGAGCTGGAGGTTGGAGAAGCCACAGTCAAGATCGCAGCTCAAGCGTCCAACGGAGGCGAAACCGATCCGCAGGCTCACGTCGGCTACTACCTGGTTGATGACGGTTTGGTTCAGCTGGAAGCCGCTTTGGGTTATCGACCAGGACCAACCGAAAGCTTCCGCCGATGGTGTTTGCGCCACCCTACGCTAGCCTATCTAGGCACGTTGACTTTGTTGACGGCCCTGATCATCGCAGTCCTGGTCTTCTCGATGTACTTTGCCGGCGCGGGCTGGCCATTGTTGGTGGCCACTTCTCTGTTGGCTCTAATTCCTGCCAGCGATCTCGCCCTTAGCATCCTGAACTGGGATGTAACCCATCTCTTTGAGCCCCGCCTGTTGCCCAGGATGAAAACTTCCGAAGGTATTGGAGAAAGCGCGTGCACGATGATTGTGATTCCCACGCTCTTCTCCAGTGAAGAGGGCGTGCGCGAACTACTCAAGAGATTGGAGGTCCATTTCCTGGCAAACCAGGACGAGCATATTTATTTCGGCCTCCTCGGCGACTTTGTAGACGCCAAGGCAGAAGAGCTGGCTGAAGACGCTGTCCTTCTTGATGTGGCCATGAGCGGCATTGATGACTTGAACAAGCGTTACAACAAGCATCAGCCTCAACGGTTCCACGTGTTTCACCGGCGCCGTCAATGGAATCCGGCTGAGGAGAAATGGATGGGTTGGGAACGGAAGCGGGGGAAGCTCCACGAATTTAACCGCATACTTCGCGGTGCCCGTGATACAAGTTTTATGGTCCAGACGGCGGATCAGGTGATGCTCTCGCAGGTGCGCTTCGTCATCACCCTCGATTCCGATACGCGTCTACCGCGCGAAGTTGGGCGCAAACTCGTGGGCACCGCCATCCATCCGCTCAATCGACCACGCGTGGACCCGACCACCAACCGTGTGACCTCCGGGTACGGCATCCTGCAGCCCCGTGTCAGCATTTCACTAGAGAGCGCTTCCCGCTCAAGATTCGCGCGCATTTTTTCCGGCAACACTGGAATCGATCCCTACACGACTGCCGTTTCAGACGTGTACCAGGATCTCTGTGGAGAGGGCAGCTACACCGGCAAAGGTCTCTACGAGGTAGACGCGTTTGAATCCGTCATGGACGGGCGCGTGCCGGAGAATTCGCTGCTCAGTCATGATCTCTTTGAGTCGCTCTACGCGCGCGCAGCCCTGGTTACAGACATTGAGCTCCTTGACGACTATCCTGCGCACTACGATTCTTACGCTCACCGCCAACATCGCTGGACGCGCGGCGATTGGCAGATTATTCAATGGCTCTTTCCCTCCGTGCCTGACGCTCACAGACGCAAAGTCCGAAATATCCTGCCACCGATCTCGCGCTGGAAGATTCTCGACAATTTGCGTCGAAGCCTGGTCGCGCCCTCTATGTTCACCTGGCTGGCGGTTGCATGGATATTATTTCCGGGCTCAACGCTGATTTGGACGATGTTCGTCGTGGTGGCGATTGCCTTTCCTGTTTATCTTCACGTCACCACTAGTCTGTTAATACATCCGCGTGGCGTTCCTTGGACCAGCCATTTCTGGAGTGTCTGGGGCGACATCAGAACTAACACCGCGCAGGCCGCATTGTCCCTGATATTGCTCCCGCATCAGGCTTATCTGATGCTGGATGCAATCGTCCGCACTCTTTATCGAAAACTGATCTCGCGCAGGAAATTGCTTGAGTGGGTGACCGCTGCGCAGGCGGAACGTTCGGCGCGACACGATCTGCGATCCTTCTTATGGTTCATGCTGCCGGCTGAGTTGCTCACTGTGGGCGCCGCCGTGCTTACCTTTTTACTTCGGCCTTCGTCGCTGGGTGTGGCGGCCCCATTCCTGGTCGGCTGGGCGGTGTCACCGCTGGTCGCCTATTGGGTTAGCCAACGCACCGCACCCGATCGCAGAGAACTGCCGGATCAAGATCTCCGCTTCGCCCGTCTGGTAGCTCGCCGCACCTGGCGCTTCTTCGAAACTTTTGTGACGGCTGAAGACAACTGGCTACCTCCAGATAACTTCCAGGAGGACCCCCGACCCGTAACCGCGCACCGCACCTCGCCGACGAACATCGGGCTGTTGATGCTTTCGACCCTGTCCGCGCATGACTTCGGCTATGTCAGTACCCTGGAATTCATCGAACGACAGGAACTGACATTTGCAACGCTTACGAGGTTGGAAAAGCTTCGTGGCCATTGTTTCAATTGGTACGACACCCGAACTCTTGAACCGCTGGTGCCGCAGTACATCTCAACCGTCGATAGCGGCAATCTTGCCGGGCACCTCCTCGCCCTTAAGCAAGCCTTCACTGAGCTGCCCGACGTCAGGCTCCTCGACCAACGCGTTATCGACGGACTCGGCGACACAATCCTTGCCATCAGCGAGGAAGTGGGAGGGCTTGGTAACGTCCGCCAACGAACTGAGGTGGTTACAGTCAGGCACTTGCGTGGCGAAATTGAAGCCTGTAAGGAGCTGCTGGCTCGAGATTCGAACAGATCACCGTGGGCGTGGTTCCTCCTTTTGGACTCGCTCGAAAAGCACGCCGCGGAAATTACCGACATTGTAGATGCGCTATCAATCGAGCACGGCCCCGAGAGCTTTCATAACTTGCGCTGGTGGGTGGGAGCATTGCGACAGCAGGTGCGGACATACCGCCGTGATGTAATGACGCTTACGCCCTGGGCGCAGGTATCGATATCTCTGATCCAGGTCGCGATTGAAGGGCTCGGAGAGAAGACAGGCGCTCACTGGCGAGAGGTCGCGCGTCTTCTCGATGCCGTTCCCACGCCGTTGGAAATACCTGAGTTGGCTGATCAGGCGCTACTCAAACTTGCAGCTTTACAAGCGCAGCTCGCTGAGTCGTCGACGGCGGGAGGAAATGAGGCACAAAGCGCAAGCAGCGCGATCTCCCGTCTCGCAATAGCCATCGAAAATGCATCCGGCGCCGCCAGCGACCTGCTTTCAAGACTCAGCCGTCTAGCCCATAAGTGTGAACAGATTGTCGAAGAGATGGATTTTCGCTTTCTGCTTGATCCGGAGCGCAAGGTCTTTACCATCGGCTATAACGTTGGCGAGCTTCGACCTGACAACTCTTTTTACGACCTGCTGGCTTCTGAGGCGCGGCTGGCAAGCTTTGTGGGAATCGCAAAAGGCGACGTTCCCCAGGAACACTGGTTTCGCATGGGCCGCCCCCTCACCTCCGTAAATGGTGGTCGCGCCCTAATCTCATGGACCGGCACAATGTTCGAATATCTCATGCCTCTCCTGGTGATGCGGAATTACGAGGGCACGCTACTGAACGAAACCTATCGCTCAGTGGTGGCAAGACAAATCGAGTATGGTCAGGAACGCGGCGTGCCGTGGGGTGTGTCTGAATCAGCTTACAACGTCCGCGATCTGCAACTGAATTACCAGTACGGACCATTTGGCGTGCCCGGTCTTGGTCTGAAACGAGGACTGATCGAGGATCTGGTTATCGCTCCCTACGCCACCATGCTGGCGGCAATGATCAGCCCTGCCGAAGCAATGGCGAATTTGCGCGCGCTGGAACGAGAGGGGGCCCTGGGCAGCTTTGGTTTTTACGAGTCGATCGACTACACGAAAGAGCGCCTGCCTCAGGGCCAAAGACGCCTGATCACTCGTGCGTTCATGACCCACCACCAAGGCATGAGTCTGGTCGCGCTGATCAATGCGCTTAACAACGGTCGCATGGAAAATCGCTTTCATGCCGATCCACTGGTGCGGGCCACCGAACTGCTGCTGCAGGAGCGAGTGCCGGTGGGTGTGCCCGCAGCGCACCCTCGGGCCGAGGAGGTGCTGACGGGTCGAGTCACGCAATCGTTGCCCGGCATGGTCACCCGCGTTTACCAGACAGCCGATCTGGAAACGCCCCGCACGCAGCTTCTTTCGAATGGCACTTACAACCTGATGATCACGACCGCCGGGGCAGGATATTCTGCATGTGGCCCAAACGCTGTAACTCGCTGGCGCGAGGACGTGACCAGAGATAATTGGGGCACCTTTGTTTACCTCCGGGACGTGCGCAGCGCCAGCGTATGGTCGGCGGGTCATCAGCCTGTTCAACGCCGGCCGCAGTCGTACCAGGTCGCCTTCTCGGAGGACAAAGCAGACTTCTGGCGCAGTGATGCCGGCATCGTCACCCACCTCGAAGTCGTAATCTCAGCCGAGGACAATGCTGAGGTGAGGCGAGTTTCAATTACCAACAATTCCGTGCGGACGCGAGAGATCGAGCTCACCAGCTATGCCGAGATCGTCCTGGCCCCGCCTCTGGCCGACGCAGCACATCCCGCCTTCAGCAATCTTTTTATCGAAACTGAGTTTTTCGCAATTGAGAACGCGCTCCTGGCCCATCGACGACGACGATCCTCTGAGGACGAACAAATCTGGGCCGTGCACGCTGTGGTTGCCGAAGGCGAAACCCTCGGAGCCGTTCAGTATGAAACAGACCGTGGTCGTTTTCTGGGACGCGGACACACTCCTGCCAATCCGGTGGCAGTGATGGAAGAGCGTCCGTTATCCAACACTGTCGGAGCGGTGCTTGATCCGGTCTTCAGTTTACGGCGTCGCGTTCGCATCCCCCCCAACGAAACTGCGAGGGTAACCTTCAGTACCGCCATCGCCAATACGCGAGAGGAAGCGATGACGCTGGCCGACAAATACCACGACCCCAGCATCTTCGAGCGCGAATCACGACTCGCGTGGACTAAGGCCCAGGTAGAGATGAGCCACCTGAAGCTTGATGCTGAAGAGGCGCACATGTTTCAGCGCCTGGCCGCACGCATCATCTACTCCGATCCCTCGTTGCGGCCCCGGCCGCATGTGCTGGGTCTCAATACTAAAGCCCAGTCTAGTCTCTGGCCCTACGCCATCAGCGGTGACCTACCGATTCTGCTGGTGCGCATCAACCGGGTCGAAGATCTGGCAATGGTGCGCAAGATTCTGCGCGGGCACGAATACTTGCATTACAAAGGTCTGAAAATCGATTGCGTGATTCTAAACGATCATCCGGGGGGCTACATTCAAGAACTGCAGAGCGAGCTGGAGGCGCTGGTGAGGACCAGCGGACTGCAGGGCTTGCAAGACAAGCCCGGCGGCATCTTTCTGAGACGCGCGGATATCATGCCCGAAGCTGATCGCATCCTGCTTCATGCCGTGGCCCGAGTGGTCGTCGTTACCGAGCGTGGGCCACTCGAAGATCTACTCGAGCGCCCCGCCATTGAAGAACCATTGCCAGCCCCCTTCGTTCCCCGGCTGGCCTCCAAGACGTATCCCGAGCCTACTGTGGCCTTGCCGGAATTGACGTTCTTTAACGGCTTGGGTGGTTTCAATCAAGGCGGACGTGAGTATGTAATAGTGCTGGGCGAAGATCAGTGGACGCCAGCGCCCTGGGCCAACATCATTGCTAATCAAAGTGCGTTCGGATTTCAAGTTTCTGAGACTGGCGCCGGCTATACCTGGTCGGTAAACAGCCGCGAGAATCGGCTGACCCCGTGGTCAAACGATGCCGTAAGCGATCCCCCGGGAGAGATTATCTATCTGCGGGACGAAGACACGGGCACCGTCTGGTCGACAACTCCCGCTCCGATCCGTGAGGCAGAACCCTACACGATTCGGCACGGCCAGGGCTATTCAGTCTTCGAACACACGAGTCACGGCATCTCGCAAGAGCAGCTGCTGTTTGTGCCTCTGGAAGGTTCGGTGAAGATATCGCTGCTGCGCTTGCGCAATCGTACTGAGCGAAAAAGGCGCCTCACCATTACCCTCTTCAACGAGTTGGTGCTGGGCACGCAACGGAGTACGTCGGCACCGTACGTGATCACCGAAATCGACAGCCAAACGGGTACCGTCTTCGCTCGGAATCCTTTCAACAATGAGTTTGCCCATCGCGTCGCCTTTGTGACTACGAGTGAAAAAGTCTCGAGTGCGACCTGCGACCGCAAAGAGTTTCTGGGCAGGAACGGTTCCCTCTCGATGCCTGCGGCCCTGCGGCGCGTGAGCCTTGCGGGCCGCGATGGCGCGGGATTAGATCCCTGTGCGTCGATCCAAGTAACCGTTGAACTTGCGCCCCGAGAGGCTCGTGAGATTATCTTCCTCCTTGGTGAAGGGGACTCAAAACAAGAGGCTCAGGAGCTTATCTCGAGGTTCACCCCTCCCTCAGCTGTCAACGCGGCCTTCGAAGCCGTGCTCTCTTACTGGGATGAAATGCTGGGCACCGTGGAAATAAGAACCCCCGACCTGGCAATGGATACCATGCTAAACCGCTGGTTGCTATATCAAACGGTGGCCTGCCGGGTCTGGGCGCGCTCCGCATTTTACCAGTCAGGAGGTGCCTTCGGTTTCCGCGATCAGTTGCAAGACGTGATGGCTCTGGTCTATAGCAAGCCCTCACTATCGCGCGATCAGATCCTGCTCGCTGCTCGCCACCAGTTTAAGGAAGGTGATGTGCAGCACTGGTGGCATCCGCCCACCGGACGCGGGGTGCGCACTCGATTCTCAGACGACCTACTCTGGCTGCCCTTTGTTACGTCGTTCTACATAAATATAACCGGTGATCTGTCTGTGCTCGATGAAGTAGTTCCCTTTTTGGAAGCACCGCTTCTCGGACCGCAAGATCACGAATCCTATACGCAACCTGTCGTGTCGTCTGAGGCGGGGACCATTTTTGAGCATTGTACCCGGGCACTCGATCGCAGTTTGGCAGTCGGCCCGCATGGACTGCCACTAATGGGCGGCGGTGATTGGAATGATGGCATGAACCGTATCGGGCACCAGGGCAAGGGCGAGAGTGTTTGGGTGGGCTGGTTTCTCCACAATACGCTGGCCAGTTTCTCGCCCTTCTGCGATCAACGAAACGAAGCCGCAAGAGGCGACACTTATCGCAATCACATGCAGAGTCTGAAGCAAGCCCTCGAGGAGCACGGCTGGGATGGAGATTGGTATCGGCGCGCCTATTTTGACGATGGCACCCCGCTGGGCTCGGTGCAGAATGAAGAGTGCCGCATCGATTCGATTGTGCAGTCGTGGGGGATTATCTCCGGCGCTGCTGAACCTCATCGCGCGGTGCGTTCAATGGCGGCCGTTGAAGAATATCTAATCAGAAGGGGTGACGGTCTGGTCATCCTATTTACCCCGCCATTCGACAAAAGCAATCTTGATCCGGGTTACATCAAGGGCTACGTTCCCGGTGTCCGCGAGAACGGCGGGCAGTATACTCACGCGGCGTTGTGGACCTTAATTGCCTTCGCGACGCTTGGAGATGGTGAGCGCGCCGGCGAACTGTTTTCCCTGTTGAATCCAATCAATCACGCCTCAACGCGCGCCGGGCTCCACAAATACAAAGTTGAACCTTACGCAGCCGCCGGGGACATCTACGCCGTCCCACCCCACACCGGACGCGGCGGCTGGACTTGGTACACAGGCTCTGCGAGCTGGATGTATCGCGCCGGTCTGGAGTCCATTCTAGGTTTCCAATTGCGCGGGGATCGGTTAAAGATGGACCCCTGCGTGCCACGCTGGTGGCGAGACTTTGAAATTGTTTATAGACGCGGGCGGGCCACCTACCGCATCAAAGTCGAGAATCCGCTGGCTGTCCATCGCGGCGTGATCAGTCTGGAAATCGATGGTGTTTTGCAAACTGTTGCTGAAATCTCTCTGACCGACGACGGTCAAACTCATGCCGTGCGGATCGTGCTGGGTGAAAAACCAGCCGAGGTGCCTGAAAACCCGGAAGCAGTCGATTATGTAAAAGGAGGGGCGAGCAGCAATCAATAACAATCGCGCGCGACAGAGTTGAGAATTACATCCCTTAAGACACTGTTCTAGAAATTACATTCGAAGCTCTCGGAGGTTCTATGGGTAACGAACGCAGAAAACAAGAACGTTTGCAAGCGTACATCGAAGTGTTGTGGGAAGGGGCTTCGGGCAAATATCAGGCGCGCACCGGCGACATTCATACTGGCGGCTGCTTCATTGATTCTATTGTCGAGGTCGCTGTCGGTGAGATCATCAGTTTCAAGTTGCGTTTACCGAATGAGAATTGGATAGAGGTGAAGGGTGTAGTCGCTTATAAATACCCAAATGTCGGATTTGGCGTGCGTTTTGTAGGTATTTCCTCTGAGGCTGGTCGACAAAGTCTTGAACGGCTCGTCAAAGCCGAAACATATAGAGCGGAAAAAAAAGATGAAAGGGGTCCCGAAGAGAGCGACCGCAGCAATACCAGGTAAAGCTAGAGGAGAGGTCTTAATTGTGTTGGAGAAGAACCGTCGCCAAGGTCGTATAGATTTTTTGCCGCCGCCTTTTTGCTGTTGGCAGTTCAAACCGGGATTCAAGTGATAAAAATTTAAGCTAGTCTAATATTTCGATCCGCGAACCCCCTGAAAACGCACGAGGGGCGTGTTCTTGGGCCTTCGCGTAATTTGTGGATGGTCTTTGATTAAGTCTTGAAACACCTTACCCAGTCTCCTGTTGACAGCGTCGCCTGCCTTCCCTATATTCATCCTGGCGCGTTAGTTCACTACGCTCACGGAACTTTGACCGCGCTTGCCTCAGCAATCTCACTTCACTTCAATGCTCCTGTTTGCGCCGCCAGAGCGAGGCTTCAACTGAGCGTCGTGTTCCCTGTGGTAATCAGTTAATCCAAAGCGGTGTCAGGTTGCGCTTGGCGCGCAAATAGCAATTTCCCTCCTGGAAGTACGTCATGAAACGAATAATTTTTATCTGCTCGTGTTTGTTGTTGCTGCAGAGTGCAAGCCTGCTGCTGAAGCGTCAAAATTCATCCCTGGCCAAGCCGCATTCAGTGTCGACACCGAACTCTTCGACGCTTGACCACGGGGGCAAAATCGAAACGAAGTACGACGGCTTTAATTATGAGACTGTGGTGACCCTCAAGAAAATGCGAATCACCTGCGGCGGTGCCAAGGGCCTGCAGAGTACCATTGAACAAACCTGCGTCAGCCTGGTCGCGTCGCTTCACTGTCCGGGCGTGCAACTTGATCACGTTCGTCTCGCCAGGTTGCAGCTAATCTTCGAGACCAAGGATTGGGACAAACGCCATCCTCTCGGAGAGCGAGAATTGTTTGTCGTGGCTGACGGACAGCGGCTGAGATTGGGTAGGATGGGACTTGTGACGCAGAATGTTGCAGGCGATCGAGGGATTGACGTGATGAAAGAAGTGCTGGAAGTTGCGGTTCCCTATCAAGCCTTTAACAAGATTGCCCGGAGCCAAACGATCGAGATCAGGCTGGGTAAAACAGTATTCGCGCTGCAAGAAAAAAACCTTGAGGCCCTGCGCGATCTAAATAACAGGGTGAAATTCTAATCGACAGTAACTCAGAGTCCAATCGTCCAATTTATTTGGGCTCTAACGGAAGCCCGGCTTTTTCCCATGCCTCGAACCCCCCGAAGAGCGGATGAACATTCTTGAAACCGTGACTGATCAACTCCTGCGTCACCCGGGCGCTTGATGCTTCGTGCGGTCAAGTGCAATAGGTGATCGAGGTGCGATCGCGTGGTATCTCGGTGAAGTGTTGTTCAACTTCTTCGGCCGGCACTCGGATCGCCCCAGGCAGTGTTGTTTCAGCTTCGTCCCAGTCTTTCGGATTACGCGTATCGACAAAAGCAAACTGCTCACCCCGATCCATTCTTTCCTTAACTTCGTCGACTGTGATCCTTGTTGCTTCCATTTTTTCCTCCCCACGCCAGATTGAGAAAGTGCGGGGGCAGATTTCCCCCGGGAAATTCGGGCTTGCCTAGTATATACCGAAGAGGGAGAATGGGTGTTAACCGGAACCCTTCGCCAACGCCTAACAGATTGCTGAAAAACTAAGCCGATCCACGAGACACATGAGCGGCACAAAAAAGCTTTATTTTGAGTAATTTTGGGTGCTTTCGTGGACCGTCGTATTCCATAAGAATGGCCAACTCCTTTTTCAGCTTAAAAACCCGTGGTCTAGGCCAAATCAAACAAGAGGATTTCTGCGCCATCTCGCCCGTCGATCGCTAATGCGGATTCTCCGCTTATAGCGGCACCGTCACCTTGGTCCAAATTCTCGCCGTTCAGCACTATCGCGCCGCGCGCAACCTGAATCCACGCATGTCGGGTCGGCATCAGTTTATGATTCACCTCCTTGCCGGTATCCAATGCTGCGGCGTAAACCTTTACATCCTGGTGCACAGTGACCGAGCCGTCGCGGCCATCTGCAGAGGCAACCAAGCGCATACCACGCTGCTGTTTCTCATCTCCGAAAAACTTCTCCTCGTAACTGGGCTTGAGTCCTCTTTGCTCCGGCATGATCCAGATTTGCAACAAATGCACCGGCTCTTCTGACGAAGGGTTTGCTTCGCTATGGGATATGCCTGTGCCCGCGGTCATTCGCTGCACATCACCTGGACGGATCACTGAACCGTTTCCCATACTGTCTCGATGTTCCAAAGCACCCTCAAGAATGTAGGTGATGATCTCCATGTCGCGATGCGAATGCGTGGGGAATCCGCGGCCCGCGTGCACAAAGTCTTCATTGATCACGCGCAAATTGCGGAAGCCCATGAACGATGCGTCGTAGTAATCTCCAAAAGAAAAGGTGTGATAGGTATCCAGCCAGCCAAAATTGAAGTGACCTCGGTCTTTTGCCTTGCGTATTATGATCATGATGATGTCAGTAAGTGAGTGCCAACCGCCCCGACTACTGTCAAATTACGACGGTACCGTCGCCTTTAATTCTAAAGATTGAACTCTAAAGTGGTTGATGCAACGAACACTTCGACCAGCTCGTTCAGACCTTGCGCGTCCTCTTCATCAAAATGTCCCACACGGGGGCTATCGAGATCGAGCACACCCATCAGGCGATCGTCTTTGATTATGGGCACGACTATCTCTGAAATCGACGCGCTGTCGCAGGCAATGTGCCCGGGAAACTCGTGGACATTGTCAACGATGATCGTCTGTCGCTGTTGCGCCGCGGTCCCGCAAACGCCTTTGCCAATTGCGATGCGCACGCATGCCGGTTGACCCTGAAAGGGACCCAGCACCAACTCCCCGTTTTTGTGAAAGTAGAACCCAACCCAGTTCAGATCGGGCATTGAGTGGTAAAGAAGGGACGACAGGTTGGCTGCATTGGCAATCAAGTCGCTTTCCTCCGCAACCAAGCTGCGCAGTTGCGACCGCAAATGTAAATACAGCTCCGGTTTCGTGGCGCCCTCATTTAGCGCAGTGGAAATGAACATCAATCACCATATCTAGGGCAGTGTCTCTTAATTGACCTTACAGTCTTTTTCGTGCGGCGTGATTCGTGGATCGAGTCCTTCGCACACTGAAGGCGATCTACGAAATGCACCAAAAGTCACGAAACTCAAAGCCGTTTTCCATCATTCATATCAGCCAACAGATTAACTGTCGTAGAGTTATTTTTGAAACATTGCAGTAGAAAATATCAAATAGCCGGGTCCGCACTATCATAATCAAATTTCTGCCCGACATCGACTGAGGGCTTGATGCTGATTAAAACCGACTTCGAAACCGGCGTGTTGCTTTTCTCCGCCACGCTTCTGACCGGCACGAGCACGTTTGTTTCAGGGAAATAGGTCGCCGCACAAAGACGCGGGATACTGTAAGGCACGACAGTGAAACGACGAGCAACGCGCTCTTCTCCTTCGAAGTGACTGGTAAGATCAACCGTCTGCCCTTCGCTTAGTCCGGCCTGCAGCATGTCGTCCCTGTTGAGAAGCACGACTCGCCTTCCGTTATGAATGCCTCGATAGCGATCGTTCAGCCCATAAATTGACGTGTTGAACTGATCGTGGCTGCGAATTGTCATCATCAAAAACTGTCCCGGCTTGAGATTGTGGGTCGGCAATTCATGAACTGTAAACACCGCGCGATTGCTCGGCGTCTTGAAGACTCGCTCGCGCGGAGAACTAGGTAGATAGAAACCTCCCGGCTGGCGTACGCGTTGATTATAAGTCTCGAATCCGGGAATGATTCGAGAGATCAGGTCTCGGATGCGATCGTAGTCCGCGATTAATTCTTCCCAGTCAACCGTGGTGCGATGTCCGAGGGTTGCGCGAGCAAGTCGCGAGACAATCGCAGGCTCGCTAAGCAAATCTGGCGATGCAGGCGGCAGAAATCCGCGGGAGGCCTGTACTACAGCCATCGAATTCTCGGTCGTCACAAACTGCGGTCCAGTAGCTTGCTGATCAACTTCCGTCCGACCAAGACACGGCAGAATCAGAGCCTGCTCGCCGGTTATCAAATGTCCCCGGTTTAGTTTGGTTGAGACGTGCACAGTCAGACGGCAGCGTCTGAGCGCTTCAGCCGTGTACTCGGTGTCAGGAGTCGCGGAAAGGAAGTTTCCCCCAAGGGCGAAAAACACCTTGCCGCGGCCGCCATGCATGGCCTGAATTGACTGGACCGTGTCCAGCCCGTGGGTCCGCGGCGGTTCGAATTTAAGTTCCGTTCCCAGTCGATTGAGAAAGGCATCTGAAGGCCGCTCCGAGATGCCCATCGTGCGATCCCCCTGCACGTTGCTGTGACCGCGAACGGGACACAACCCTGCACCTGGCTTTCCGATCTGGCCGCGCAGCAACATCAGGTTAACGATTTCTTGGATGTTGGCCACCGCGTTCTTATGCTGAGTTAGTCCCATGGCCCAACAAAAGATCGTCCTCTCTGAAGCGATAAAAATCCTGGCGGCCTCTTCGATCTGTGATTTGGGAACACCGCACTGTTGGATGATGGCTTCCCACTCAGTCCCACGAACAGCATCGGCGAACCCTGCAAACCCCGTCGTGTGTTTTTGGATAAAGTCCTGGTCGAGAACGCCGCCAGAACGGACATCTGCTGCCAGGACCTCTTTCATGATTCCCTTTAGCAGTGCGACGTCGCCATTGATACGCACCTGGAGAAAAAGATCCGCCAGTTGGGTTCCGCCACCGAGCCAACTGAGCACGTCTTGCGGGTGTTTGAAAGCAGACATCCCGGCTTCTGGAAGCGGATTGACATGCACCAGGGTGCAGCCCTTCTTCTTGGCCTTCTCGAGCGCGGTGAGCATGCGCGGGTGGTTTGTACCGGGGTTTTGTCCAATCACAAAGATCGCCTGAGCCAACTCGAAGTCTTCCAGCGTCACGGTTCCCTTCCCGGCTCCGATAGTCTCGGTCAAAGCCCAACCACTCGATTCGTGACACATGTTGGAACAGTCCGGCAGGTTGTTGGTTCCGAACTGCCGCACGAATAGTTGGTACAGAAAAGCCGCTTCGTTGCTCGCGCGTCCGGAGGTATAGAAGATTGCTTCGTCGGGATGAGCGAGCAAGTTTAGCGCTTCGGCGATTAACTGAAAGGCTTGGTCCCACGTGATGGGTTCGTAGTGCGTGGCGCCCCGGCGAAGGATCATTGGACCGGTAAGACGTCCCTGTTTTCCGAGCCAGAAGTCGGATTTGCAGGAAAGATCTGCGACGCTCCAATGACTGAAGAACTCAGGTGTAACGCGCTTGGTGGTGGCTTCATCCGCCACATGCTTCGCACCATTCTCGCAGAACTCAGCGTGCGATCGCGCTTCGTCGGGTTCGGGCCAGGCACAGCCCGGACAATCGAATCCTCCCTGCTGATTGAGTTTCAGGAGGGTACGCAATCCGCGCACAGGACCCATTTCGTTCCAGGCACTTTTAACAGCTGAGACAATTGCCGGCACGCCGCCCGCTGATTTGCTGAGCGGTTTTATCTGGACCAGGTCGGTTTCTTCGGGAGGTTGGGCGCGCGCCTGGGCGGCCCTGAACTCGTGATCTGGCAGCTTGTCTATCATCGATGCCTAATTCTATTTCCTCGATGTGCAGGTTACAACTAGCGGGAGTCGATGCACTTTAGCAAGCGCACTGTTTGACCGACGGTGAGGTGCCCTGGCTGTAACACGCGAGCATAGACCCGTGAGTAGCCAGGATGGACTTTCTGTGAGATGCGTTGATACTTTCCGTCGGCAAAACTGTCGATGATTGAGTTGCATGGCGAGGTATAGGTGGTTATTTCGATTAGCACCTCCTCTCCCAGGGCCAGCTGTTGACCAGGGGTCATGTGATTCCAGTCGAGTCCGGAGATCGTTACATTTTCCCCGACCGATCCGGGAAAAATCGAGTGGCCCTCTCCCTGCAGTTCGAGTATGCGATCGAGAGAGAAAAGACACAGCGCACGTTCAGGGCCCCCATGAATGTCCGGAAACTTGTGGTCGTCGCCGATCAGGCCTAACTCGGTTAACACTGCATCACGTACTGCCAGCTTGGGGAGGCCACCGTGGGAACAGTTCAATTGAAAAATTCGCGCTTGCATCATCAGCGATTCAGATATACGGGACGATACCGACGTCAGTGAACTGCGTCAACTTGGGTAGACTCAGTCGGGGGCACCGCTGCCTTTAACACAACTAGCTGCGCGCCCATGACACGCGAAGAACGGCGACCGGGGCAACTCAAACGGCGCAGGAGGCGCGGGGGTAGCCAAGGAATCATTTGACTTGCGCGGCGCATTTAGCTTAAAAGCTTTCTGCTCCTCCTTAAAAGAATTCTAGCAACGAAGACTACTGTTCAACATGAAGCCGGTGCGCCTCCGGCATCGTCACCCGACATTTTCTTTAGACGGAACCGAGGAACCAGAGATGAATCGACACCTTCTCCTTCGCGCCACTCTTTTGTTCATAGTCATAGCTGCTACGGCACCAATCTCCACAAATGCACAGGTGAAACCTGCCCGCGATCCGAAGCAGCCTGTGGACGAGGAATACTCGAAGAAGATTCGCGAGTACACAACCGAGACTTTTTTCAATTCTCCATTAACCGACTATCTCCCAGCCTCGCCGAAGGTGCCGACACCGAAGGCAGTTCTCGGAGACGTTGCCGGGGCGCCGGGAAAGTTGCCCTACGCCGCGGAAGTTTATAGCTACATGCGCATGCTGGAGAAGGCTAGCCCACGCGTTAAGGTCTATTCAATTGGCACTACGGAAGAGGGGCGCGAGATGATCGCGGTGGCGGTGGCTTCGGAGAGTTTGCTGGACAAGCTTGATGAGAACCGCGCTAGGCTTGCCAAACTTGCCGACCCGCGCACTATCAACATGAACGATGATGAGGCTGATCGGCTCGTCGCGGCGTCGTTTCCCATCTATTACATAACCGGCACGATTCATTCGAGCGAAACTGGTTCGCCGACAGCACTCATGGAGCTGGCCTACCGGCTTGCTGTAGACGACAGCCCGTACCTGCGCACGATTCGTGACAACGTGGTCACATTAATTACGCCTGTCGTCGAGGCTGATGGTCGCGATCGCATGGTGGATGTCTACAATTGGCATTTGGCGAACCCCAAATCAAACTGGCCACCGCTCATTTACTGGGGCCATTACGTGGCTCATGACAATAACCGCGACGCCATCGGTCTTTCCCTGAAGCTGACACGCAACGTGCTGAATACGTATACGAACTGGAAGGCGCAGGTAATCCACGACCTGCATGAGTCCGTTCCCTACCTCTACGACAACACAATCGGCGATGGCCCATACAACGCGTGGGTCGATCCGATTCTTACCGACGAATGGCAGATGATTGGCTGGAACAACGTTTCGGAAATGACCAAGTTCGGCATGCCCGGCGTGTTTGCCCACGGAAATTTCGACACCTGGTCGCCTGGATATCTGATGTTCATTGCTGCTACTCACAATGGGATCAGCCGGCTTTACGAAACGTTTGGCAATGCCGGCGCGGATACGATCGAGCGCACACTCTCCCCGGACGATTATTCGCGCACGTGGTTTCGCCAGAATCCGCCCCTGCCGCGAGTAAAATGGTCGCAACGCAACAACAATAATTATCAACAGACTGCCCTGCTAACCACGCTCCATTATTTCAGCAACAACAACAAGCTCTTTCTGAAAAACTTCTACCTGAAGAGCAAAAGGTCAGTCGAAAAGCCCAAGAACGAGGGCCCCTACGCTTATGTCTTTCCCGGCGACGAACCGCGTCTCGGCAATCAGGCAGAACTGCTGCGCACACTGCAAGCGCAGGGCTGCGAGATTCATCGCGCCACCGCGCCTTTCACTGTCACTTTAAAGACGAAGAAGAAAACCACGTCTCCCGCAGCTGGCGCAGCGCCGACTGCGACCACCCCGGTCGAAGCGGAGTCAACACCGGCAGCTACTGCCACTCCGTCCGATGCGGTGCCGCGTGCCCCGGCGAGCCCCTCTCCAGTGGCGATTGCAGTAGCGACCCCATCTCCAAAAACGGAAACGGACCGCCGCACCTTCCCTGCGGGCAGCTACGTCGTGCGCATGGATCAGCCTTACAGCCGCATTGCCGATGCCCTTTTAGATCATCAGTATTGGGCGCCAAACGATCCACAGCAGGATGTTTACGATGACACTGGCTGGACCATGGGCGAACTGGGAAACGTGCAGGTTGTGCGCGTAACAGACATGAAAGCGTTGGGGGCGGCCATGGAACCCGTTACCGGCGAGGTGCGGGCACCGGCGGCAGTAAACGGTAGCGGCTCGGTCTATCTTATCAAACACTCCGCCGATAACAGTCTCGTCACGTTCCGTTACCGATTGAAGGATGTAGCCATGGAAGCAGCGGAGGAGGCTTTTGACGCTGCTGGCCGAAAATTCAATCGGGGCTCATTCATCATTCGTAAAGCCTCAGTTTCTGATGTTCAGAAAGCGGCGACCGATCTAGGTTTGCAAGTCTACGCGGTTAATACAGCTCCATCAGTTAAGAGTCATGCCGTGAAGGCGCCGCGCGTTGCGATGCTCCATACGTGGCTCAGCACCCAGGACGAAGGCTGGTGGCGTTTAGCTTTGGACCAGTTGGAAGTTCCCTACGCCTACATCAGTACGCAGGATGTGGCCAAAGATGCGGAGCTCAGACGCAGGTATGACGTGATTATTTTTGGCCCGGTGGGACGCGGCGCGGGCGCCATCATCAGTGGCATGCCGATGTGGGGCAATCCCCTTCCATGGAAAACCACTGCTGTGACTCCGAATCTCGGAAAGATCGATTCTACGGATGATATGCGCCCGGGCCTGGGTTATTCCGGTCTTATGAACCTCCAAAAGTTTACGCAAGATGGGGGACTCTTTATCGGAGTGATGGACACCGCCGATCTCGCCGTCAGCGCCGGCTTCACACCGGGAATCTCCATTGCTCGAGCTCAGAAATTAAAAGCGATCGGGGTCGTGTTGCGCTCGAAGGTTGTCGATGCGAGCAGCCCGATAGCGTACGGCTATGGCGACACGCTCCCGATCTATTGCTTCAACGGACCTATTTTCAACCTAAGCAATTTTGCCGGCGGCAGAGGCGGGCGCCCGCGTGCGAGCGCACGAATGACGGGGCGGGGTACGCCTGATGATCCCGATACGGTCCAAGGCCGACCCCCGGTCGAGGCGCCGGAACTGCCAACCGCGGAAGTGTGGGAGGCGATGCCTTTAACCGACGAACAACGGCGCAACGGCATTAATGTTATTCCCCCGGCGATGCGTCCCCGAGTTGTCTTCCGCTATGCAGACAACAAGGATTTGTTAGTCTCAGGTTTGTTGGATGGCGGTGACGAGATTGCGCAGCATCCGATGGTTGTCGATGTGCCTTTCGGGCAGGGACATTTCGTGCTGTTCTCAAACAATCCGATCTGGCGCGGTCAGACCAAGGGCAGCTATTTCCTGGTGTTCAATGCGATCTTGAACTTTGATAATCTAAACGCGGGCAGGAAACTGGATGTGAAGTAGCGGTCGAAGCCCGAGCGCCTTGACGGCTCAACCTAAACCAAATGTAACGTCGCACGATCCACGAAATTCCACGAAATGTCACCAACCGGACTTCGTGTTGATTCGTGTATTTTCATTGATCGCTGTTTTAGCGATTCAAACTCAGAAGGATTCCCGATGGCCGAAAAGAGTATCCAGGAAACTTACGCACCACGACTGGCTTGCTTCGGCTGTGGGCCCGCAAACGAAAAAGGCTTGCAGATCCGCAGCTTTCCCTCGGGAGACGAAATGATGGCCGAGTGGCAGCCGAAACCGGAATATGAATCATTCACTGGCATGTTAAGCGGAGGCATTATCGGTGCCCTGCTGGACTGCCACTGCAACTGGATCGCCGCCTGGCATTTGATGAAAAAAGCAGGTCTCGACCACCCGCCCTGCACCGTAACAGCGGAGTACTCAGTCAAGCTGCTTCGTCCTACACCGTCAGACAAACCGGTACAACTAGTGTCCCGCATAGCTGAATCAACGGACGATCGCGTTATCGTCGAAGGTGAGTTGGTTGCTCATGACAGAGTCTGCGCCACTTGTCGCGGCATATTCGTGGCAGTGAAACCTGGTCATCCGGCGTATCATAGGTGGTAGTTGGTTATCGTTAATGTCCAATCTAATCCATCGCCCCCGACGACTAAGACGAACGCCCGCGTTGCGCGGCCTTGTGCGCGAGGCGCATCTGGCGCGAGAGGATCTTATTCTGCCGTTGTTTGCGTGTCCCGGCCAAAGTGTTCGTCGTGAGATTGGGTCGATGCCTGGTGTGCACAACCTGTCTGTCGATGAAATTGAGAAGGAAACCGCCGCCGCTTACGACTTAGGTGTTAGCGGAGTGATTCTTTTTGGCCTTCCCGAAGATAAAGACGAAACCGCATCCGGCGCTTACGCTGATAAAGGAATCGTGCAACAGGCGTTGCGCGCAATTCGTCAGTCCGTGCCAGACATGATCGTTATAGCCGACACCTGTCTCTGCGAATACACTTCACATGGGCACTGCGGCGTGGTCCGCAACAACGAAGTCTTGAATGAGGAAACGCTGGAGTTGCTGGCGCGCACTGCGGTGAGCCAGGCGGAAGCGGGCGCCGACATCGTGGCGCCCTCGGCAATGATGGATGGACAGGTGGGAGCCATACGAGAAGCGCTGGATAGCGCAGGCTTCGAAAATGTAGCCATCATGTCCTACGCGGTGAAATTCGCCTCGGCTTTTTACGGCCCGTTTCGAGAGGCGGCCGACAGCGCGCCGGGGTTTGGCGATCGCCGCGCATACCAGATGGACTCGGCCAACGCACGAGAGGCAATTCGCGAAGCTGAGCTGGATTACTCCGAGGGCGCTGATATCCTTATGGTTAAACCGGCTACGGTCTATTTGGATATTCTGAAAACGGTGCGCGATCGTTTCGATCTGCCGCTAGCCGCCTACCACGTATCAGGCGAGTACTCGATGATAAAAGCCGCCGCTCAAAAGGGCTGGATCGATGAGCAACCTGTAATGATGGAGACTTTAACAAGCATCAAACGCGCGGGTGCGGACATCATTGTGACTTACTACGCCCGGGAAGCTACCAAAGCATTGCGGAACAGTCGGCAGTGAACAGTCGGCAGTGGTGGAAATAACCATTCACCGCCTACTGCACACTGTCCACTGCACACTGTCCACTATCTTGGAGACGCCTCAATGAAACAATCTGTCGGGCATTGCTCGCGCGTATGACTGTTCTATTTCTCTGCGCAGTCTGCCCTGGACGTCACGCGTGCGAGGTTGCGAATCGGTGTTGAGCACCTTCGACCGATATCGCGATCCACAAAATCACAGGAACCAGGAATCTTCTTAATGGCATTTCGTGTGTATTCGTGGATCGTTCCGAGCGTAACTAGCGAAATCACTACTCTGGGCCTCAGCTATTCGCAACTTCATCTAACGCGGAGCCCAACCTGTCTAATCCCGCGGCCAGCATTTCTGTTACGCCGGCAAACCCCAAACGAAAATGCGCGGGCATCTCAAAGAAACTTCCCGGCACAACCGAAGTTTCATATTTTGTTCTAAGCACAGCAATCAATTGTTCGGTTGTCCCGTGCCTCACTCGTGGAAAAACGATCGTACCGAATTCCGGTCTCACGGCTTCAAGATCATCGCGTGAATCGAGAAATTGGTTAACCAGCCGGTGATTGGTGTGCAGGAGCGTCCGCGCCCGCGCGGAAATTTGATCGAGTTGCTCCAGGGCAATAACGCTCAACCGTTCCGCTGGGTGAGCCGCCATCACGCCAAAGAGGTCGTTTAGTCGCCAGATGGCCCGGGCCACGTCCGGCTCGGCCACGATCCAGCCACAGCGCAGTCCGCTAAGCCCGAAAGCCTTTGTCAGACTGCTAGTAACTACGAACTCGTTTCCGAGGTGGAAACAGGTGCGCACGGGGACTTCGAACAGTGCTTCGAGATAAACCTCATCAACCAGCACCCGCGCATTTACACTTCGGGCGATCGCGCCTACCTGCCGAAGTGTTTCGTCGTCGGTAAAAACGCCCGAGGGATTGTGAAGATTTGTGATTACGATCAGACGAGTCCGAGGGCTGATCTTCCGTTCGATTTCATCCGGGAGAGTTCCGAAACCTTCTTCGAAGCGCCGGTCGAAGCGTTTTACTTCAGCGCCGAGATATTCAGCCAACGCCAGGAGGGGCTCGTAGGTAGGATGCTCGATCAGCACCTCATCTCCAGCCTTTACCAGGTAAGCCATGGCCAGATGATTGGCCAACGAAGTGCCGATGGCCGCAACGACCGACTCAACGCTAACATTCAATCTCCGAGCTAGTGCCCGCTGCAGCGGCTCGTAGCCATAGCCGCCGGCTCGAGTAAGATCCAGATCCTCGATGCGGGCACCCAGATCGCCAAAAGGAAAATTTTCCAGGCCGCTGGTGGCAAGATTAAACCGGCAACTCGAACCCGTCTTCGCCCAGTGCATATACTCGGAACCCATCACTTGCCGCGTTCCGCTCATGCCATCGTTCTCCCTCGCCAGAAGAAGTACGCGGGTATGCCAGTGAAGAGGATCGCCAAGCCGATTAGCGTATTCTCCGGGTACTTGTAAACCGTATTAATCACGACTAGCCAACAGATCACAACAAACAGGGCTGTAGACACCGGATGTCCGGGCACCCTCGTAATCGCGTTCGCATCAGCCCGATTTTCCTTTCGCTTGCGAAACACAAAGATACAAGCCGCAGTTAGTCCGAAAAAGATGAAGTCTACCGAAACTACGTAGTTCAAAATCTGCTCATATCGTCCCGAGAGAGCGATGACTATGGCCAATAGCCCCTGGAGCGCTATGGCTACAATCGGCACGCGTGTCCTTGGATGGAGTCGCCCCAAAGCCTTAAAGAACAAGCCGTCCTGGGCCATTGCAAAGTAAACGCGTGGTGCAGTGAGCATTCCCTGACTCAGAAAGCCAAGCGTGGAGATGGCAATTCCTGCGGCAATCGCCCGTGCGCCGGCCTCTCCCAGCGCCAGTCGCATTATGTCGGAGGCGGGTGTAGTGGTCGCTGCCAGACCTGACGTGCCGAGCACCTGCAGACAAACGAAGTTCACGGCCAGATAAAGAACCACCACTCCGGTGACGCCGATAATCAAACCCCGCGGAAGATTTTTTTTTGGTTCCCGTATCTCACTAGCAACGAAGCTCGCTGTCTGCCAGCCTCCATACGCGAAAAGCACCGGAACCATGGCAGCTCCCACCGCAGTCAACAGATCAAATGAAGTGGGTTGGCCCAACAGGCCGGACGTCTGAGTGACCGGTGCGCGAGAGGGCCCTGCGAGCAGTAGGCCACAAACGATAAGCGCGATGATCGCGATGATCTTGAGGACCATCAACACGCTCTGCACCGTGCTGCCCGAGCGAACTCCGAGACAATTGACAACAGTTAGGCTGGCGAGCGCGAGGACAGCGACTACCCAATCAGCGACTGGCAGGCTGGTTAGTTCAACGAAGTAGCGAGCAAACGTAACTGCCACCGCCGCCATGCCGCCGGTTTGAATAACCAGCATCAGGGCCCAGCCGTAGAGAAATGCGACTGACGGGTGAAAAGCCTCGCGTAAATAAGCGTATTGACCCCCAACCTCCGGTCGTAAGGCAGCCAATTCCGCCCAGATAAAGGCTGCGGCCAACGCTATTAATCCGCCCAAAACCCAAACACCTAAAATCAGGAACGTCGTGTTGAGCTGTCGCGCCACCACGTAAGGATTAATAAAAATGCCTGAGCCGATGATTCCGCCCATTACGATCATCGTGGCATCAAACAATCCCAGACGGCTGACTAAACGCGGCGGCGGCGGGGAGGAAGACCTTTCCATTGGCTTCTCTGAATTTCGGGAGCAGTGCGTCGGCAGAGATCAGCAATGAATCTTGTTGCAACCAAATTCGCGGAGATAAATCTTCCTTACCAACCTGTGAGATTTTCGGTCTCGAGTGATCTTCCGCCGGCTTTAGGAGCTTGGAAATTCGGGAACGATCCAACTCCAGGACCACACAGGTCGGGAAGGGCGGTTCACCCGCGCTCAACTAAGGGTAGCGTCAACGCCAGAGTTTTTACACAGCGCACCGTTAAGCCGCTCTAAGAAAGGGAATCTCCTCGAACAACTATTTCTCTTGCTGCAGATTATTATCGATTCGTGCAATGTCTGTTGCCGCTCTGGTATAACACTGAGAGCACGAATTTAGCCATCCTGCCCCCTGCTGTCCAATAAATGACTTCCGACCAGGTTAACCACCTATTTTCTATTACATCCACCACTCTTTGGTCCTGGCTGTTTCCCATTACCTATCTGTTCCACATCGCTGAAGAGTTCTGGGGGGGCGAAGGCTATTCAGCCTTCCTTCTAAAACAAAGAGGTATTCAACTTTCGCCAACGCGATTCTTGCTGGTTCAGGCTATCGGATTGGCCCTGATGATAGTGGGAATGATCCTGGCGCGCCGGCTGCAGTCCCCTAAGCTGCTGACTGTCATCCTCGGCGCAGTGGTATTAGTAAATGGTCTCAATCACACAATCCTAAGCTTGGCCCATAGGGAGTATATTCCGGGATTGATTACATCGATTCTGTTATGGATCCCTCTGGGGATCGCCACCCTCGTGGGTTTTAGGGCCACAATGCGCGGAGCGAGGTACTGGCTCTGCGTCGCTCTCGGTATAGCAATCAATGGCTTCATCGAGTTGATAACGAGCAAGGCTGGGCATTTTTTTTAAACATCCGGCGGTCGCGTCTAGAAAATTAGCTACTGGCAATAAATGTGCGATTGAGGCGCAGCGCGCCGGGGGCAGTAAGCCTGACTGTTAAGGAGGGTTCGGCCAGTTTGAATGGATAGCGAGTGGGGGTTTGCGTCGCCTGATTGGAGTCTCTCCGATCAGCTCTATAGTCCACACGCCTGTGCGATGAATTCGGGGCACCTTGAGGAGCCCTTCTTAACAGTCGGGCTACTGCCGCGGTGGGTTGCATGCCACCAACATTCACGCTAACCTTTCAGGTTTTGTTGGACAACCTTGTCAGCGGCGTAGAGGAGCGTAGATTTGGCGGCGGAAGCGGAAGCAATAGTTACGGCGGGCCTGCGGCCGGATTTGTTTGCCGAGAGAGGGGTGCTTTTGGCCAGTCGGACGCTGGTTATCGCAACTCTCACTTTGCTGGTGCTGACAGGTTTGGGTTTCCGCATTTCCGGCCTAAGCGCGGAAGGCCTCAGCGAAGACGAACTGAACAAACTCAACGCGGTTGCCGATTACCGGCAAAACGGATTAACGGCAGCTAATGGCGAACATCCGATGCTGATGAAGGCTCTGCAGACGGCCAGCGTCTTCGTCTTCGAGAAGTGGAACAATAACGTCGCCGGTCCAGACTCCTCCTTACATCTTCCTGTGGAAACGACCCTGCGCCTACCCAGCACGATCTTTGGCGCGCTTACCGTAGTTCTTATTTATCTGCTCGCCGCGGAGCTGTTCGGTGCGGAGGTGGCGTTGCTCGCCGCGGCGCTTTGGGCTTTTGACCCCCAAGCGATCGGTTTCAATCGCATTGCCAAAGAAGACACGTTTCTGCTCTTCTTCTTCCTGCTGGCCAACATTTTCTGGTTGCGCGGTCAACGCGTGGCGGAGTCTGAATCGGGTCTCCAGCGCGGCAGCCGCGGTGGGATTGTCGTCCGGCCGGAACGATATTACTGGGCCACGGCAGCCTGCTTCGGGGCAATGATGGCGTCTAAATATCTTCCTCAACTTATTACGGTCAGTATTTGCTATTACTGGATGTTTCAGGCCATTCCGGAAACCCGTTGGCGGCTGGGCAAGAAAAAATTTCTGATCGTGATCCTGATAATGTGCTCGGTGTTTTTGCTGCTCAGCCCGACCGCGCTGCTGCCGGCTACATGGCGGGAAATGGGAATCTTCGCCGGACAGAAACGAATTGGGCACGACGGTTATGAATTCATGGGCTCGCTTTATAGCCACCGCATGACTGACTGGCTGGCGGGTACCCCCTGGTACCTGTATGTCGTCTTCCTTGCGGTCAAACTCCCCGTTCTGACAGTCGTCGCATTCGTGGCGGGTTTACCTTTGCTTTTCCGCCGTAAGCTCGGCGACGGGCGCTACTTCGTCCTCTTCTGGCTGTTTGTCTGGATCATGAGCTTCGTGTTCGTGGGCGGGAAATTTACACGTTACTTTACGAGCGTGTTGCCAGCTGTATTAATCACCGCGGCCGTCGGGGTGCAGTTTGTAGCCCGTTGGATAGCGCAACAACTCGCACTACTGCTTTCAAGCGAACGGGCCCTCGTTTATCTCAGGCCGGCTCTGGCACTGTCAATTGTGCTCTTTTCAATCGCCGCCTCAGCGGGCGGGGCTCCGTACTTTCGGCTCTACACTAATGTTCTCGGCGGCGGCATCGCCAAAGCGGGCTCTTTCTTTCCTCACGACGAGTTCTACGACGCAAGTATGCGGGACGTGATGTCGGAGATTGCCAGTCGCGCCAAACCCGGAGCGAGCGCGGCGACGGAAACGCCTGGTCTGGCCGCGTATTACGCGGAGCGCGTTGGTCGCTCTGATCTGGTTTTTATTTCGCTTTCGGATCCGGCGGCGCTGAAACAATTAGGCGATGGCGACTTTCTGATCGACGCGCGAGGGCGACGCTATTTCAGCAACGACGCTCTCCTCTCCGCCTTAAAACAAACAGTTGCTCCTGCGTTCCAGATTGCGCTTGGAGGTGTGCCGGCGGCGGATGTTTATTTGGTGGATCACGCCGCGGTTGCGGTTATTGCAAAAACATTAAACGCTCAGCGATCCCCAAAAAGATAGCTCAAGCCCCGCTCATTTGCAGTCAGGAAGGCGGGCCCTGTCCCCGCTTCAAGCTTGAATACTATCCACAGATTACGCCGATAAGATTAGAAGAAACAGCAAGCACGATTCGTCGAGTAGAGTGGAGGCGCGTAAGTGTGTAGGTCAGTAGCTTCCAATGTATCAGCTCTTTCGAGCGTCGTGGCAAACGGCCACCAGACCAGGCAACACGTCTCCTCCTCCCTCTCTAAAATTCCGTTACACGCAGTAACTCGAATTAACGCATTTCGTGCGGCTTCGTCGATCGTGTTTGTTTTCAGTGGCCTGCACATTAGCTTGCCAATGACCGGCGGGCTGCAGCCAGAGCATCAGTAACGCGTTGCGGAGAGGTGCCCCCAGTTTGTGACTTTGTCTCAAGCGTCCGTTCCAATATAAGTACTGCAAAAACGTCTTCATCAATCAGGGTCGATAAGGACCGCAATTCCTCAAGTGATAGGTCCTGCAATTCAACTGCTCGTGCGATGGCGCGCACGACAATTCTTCCCACTGTCTCGTGCGCTTGGCGAAAAGGCATGCCTTTACGTACGAGATAATCGGCCAGCTCCGTGGCGTTCATGTACCCCGTTGAAGCCGCCTCGAGGGTGCGCTCCTCGTTGATGCTCAGATTGCGCAGCACCGTCGCGGTGACTCCCAGACAAGCGCGGACGGTGTCAAAGGAATCAAAGACCGCCTCTTTGTCCTCTTGCATGTCTTTGTTGTATGCGAGGGGCAAGCCCTTGAGCATTGCCAGCAGGGAGGTCCCGTGGCCAAAAACGCGGCCGGCCTTGCCACGCACAAGCTCCATCGAGTCGGGATTCTTCTTTTGCGGCATCAGGCTGGAGCCGGTGGCCACCGCGTCACTTAATTCAAAGAAACCAAATTCAGTGGTCGAGTAGACAATGACTTCTTCCGCCAGCCGCGAGAGGTGAACCATGATGAGCGAACAGACGCCCACGAACTCCACGCAGAAATCACGATCGCTCACCGCATCAATACTGTTGCGAGACACGCTGTCGAAGCCTAACTCGCGCGCGACGGATTCACGATCGATAGGATAAGAGGCACCGGCGAGCGCCGCGGAACCCAGTGGCAATACGTTCACGCGCTTGCGGCAATCCGCCAGCCGCTCGCGATCACGCGACAGCATTTCAAAGTAAGCCAGACACCAATGCGCGAAGAGTATGGGCTGTGCTCGTTGCAAATGTGTGTAACCGGGAAGCACGGCGCCGACGTGCGACTCAGCCAGATCCAAAAAAGCCTCCTGAGCGGCAACCACGCGCTGAAGCAGATCGTCTACGGCTCCTCGCATCCAAAGCCGAAGATCTGTAGCGACCTGATCGTTTCGGCTGCGCCCGGTGTGCAGTTTTCGTCCCGTGTCCCCTAGCAGCTCCACCAGGCGCGACTCCACGAAGGAATGGACGTCCTCGAATTCAGTGGGGTCGAAATAGCCGGCGTCGGCGATACCGCGCTCAAGTATGGTTTCGAGGCCACTCTTAATCTTCGTCGCCTCCTCCGCAGTTAGTACTCCCGCACTTGCCAGGCTATTACAGTGCCCGATACTGCCGCGTACATCGGCCGCAAACAATCTGCGGTCGAAACCAAACGAGCGGTTGAAATCAACAAAGCCGCGATCCGCTTCGCCGGTAAATCGGCCCCCCCACAAGTTCTTGGAATCGTCCATCCGCTCCTCCTGTTATCTCGCGTCCTCATGTCACCGCGGGGTCCACTCAGTTTAGCAGCGCGGCGAGTGTGTCAAAACTCAGCGATCCCCAAAGCTCAGCCCCGCTAACTTGCAGGTTGGGAAAGGTGGCCTGCCCCCGCTCGAGCGCCAGCAGCGCGACTGGTTAATCCAGCTTTCCACTTGCATCCTCACCGCTCGGATCCAGTGCTTTCAATGAGGAGACTCTTGCATTCTCCACGATATGCCCGTTGCCCATCCATTCGCTCCGTTGGCGCTCGAGCGGGGCAGGCCACACTTCCCAACTGCAAATCACCGCAGGCCCTCTTTGGTTTTCACACAGGCTGTACTGCTCCCGGTTCAGGTCGGAGCCTGACCTGCTCCAATATTTGACGCAAAAGCATCCGCCATGCTAGTTTATGCATCTATGCATTGTTTATGCAAGTACAATGCATAACAAGAATGAAGAAAGAGACGAGGCAAAGGCGGATTCTGAGTTTGATACGGGCCAAGCCTATTGGCACGCAGGAAGAGCTTAGATCATTTCTGGAAAGAGCAGGGTTACCTGCAACGCAGTCGAGTGTGTCCCGCGATCTGGAGGAGTTGGGCGTTGTAAAACATCACGGGCACTATACCGTGCCGCGCGCAAACGGAGCCGCCGCGCGAGGACTCTTGAGTCTCAATATGGCGGGCGAGAGTCTTATTGTGGCGCGCACTGAGCCGGGGCTGGCATCTGCCGTGGCCGTAAACATCGACGGCGCGGCGATCGAGGAGATTGTGGGAACGCTCGCCGGCGAGGATACGATCTTTATAGCGGTCAATGACCGGAAAGCACAGCGGGCCGCGATTAAGAAGGTTTGGGAATTGTTTGGATAAGGAGTTGAGAGTCTCTAGTCAGGAGTCAAGAAGACGCCACGGCTCTGAGACTCTAGACTCCCGACTCCAGACTCCCGACTTGAGGAACGGTGACACAGAAACCTAAAAAGATAGTGCTGGCATACTCCGGTGGGCTTGATACGTCCGTCATGCTGCGCTGGCTGAAGCAGCAATACGGCTGCGAGGTTGTTTGCTATTGCGCTGACGTTGGCCAGGGTGAAGAAATGGACGGCTTGGAGGCTAAGGCGCTCGCAACGGGCGCCTCGAAACTCTACGTGGAAGATTTGCGCGAAGAGTTCGTCCGCGAATACGTCTGGACCGCCGTCAAGGCGAACGCAATTTATGAAGGCGTTTATTTACTGGGCACATCCCTCGCGCGTCCCGTGATCGCCAAAGGCCAGATCGAGATCGCGCGCAAGGAGGGCGCAGATACGGTGGCCCACGGCGCCACCGGCAAAGGCAACGATCAGGTCCGTTTTGAGTTGACGTATTACGCCCTCCAACCCGACATCAAAGTGATAGCTCCCTGGCGTGAATGGGAGTTTAAAGGGCGCAGCGATCTGATTGCTTACGCCGAGAAACATAAGATTCCCGTCACAGCAACTCACGAGAAGCCATATTCGACAGATCGCAATCTCATGCACATCTCTTACGAGGGCGGCATTCTCGAGGATCCCTGGGCTGAGGCGCCGGAGAATATCTTTCAGCTGACGAGGTCTCCGGAAAATGCGAAGGATCAGGCTGAGTATGTCGAAATCTCATTCGACAAAGGCGAACCGGTGGCCGTCAATGGTCAGCAGATGGATCCGGTTTCTCTGCTCAAGACTTTGAACAGGATGGGTGGTGAGCACGGTATCGGCCGGGTGGATCTAGTCGAGAACCGGTTTGTGGGAATGAAGTCACGCGGCGTTTATGAAACTCCCGGAGTGACTATTCTGATGGCCGCACACCGGGCGCTCGAATCGATTACGCTTGACCGCGAAGTGATGCATTTACGCGATTCCCTGGGAGTGAAATTTGCGGAGAGCGTCTATTACGGATTCTGGTTTGCGCCAGAGTTTGAGTTGTTGCGCGAGATGATTGACGCGACGCAAAGAAAAGTTACCGGCGAGGTTCGTGTGAAGCTCTATCGCGGCAATGCCTTCACGGTCGGAAGACGGTCGCCTTACTCGCTTTACAGCGAAAAACTGGCGACCTTCGAGTCTGATTCAGTCTACAACCAGCGCGACGCGGAAGGGTTCATAAAATTGAATGCCCTGAGATTGCGACAGCGAAACAGAAGTAACAAGTAGATGAAAGAAACCAACAAAACCATCGAAACCAACGCCACGCACTACGCGGTCGTCCGAATAGTCGAAGCCGACAAGCTTGGCTCGGCCACCTCACCGCTTGCTCTTGCGCGTACGGTTGCCATCACGAATTCTAGTAGAGCACCGCAGGCTGGTGACGTTATCGCCGTGCGCACTCTAACCGATAGCGCCACCTACAACATGCTCGAACTGCCGACCGGAAGGCTGGCCAAGATCAATCCGGGCGACGTGATCATTGGCGTCCTGGGACGACGACGGGCATTGAAAGGGTTTGTTGGTGATGTGCCTCCGACTGTCAATGCCGGAGATCAACTTCACCTGCTAAGCCTGGGCGGAGTCATCGGCTATTGCACGGGACATCACTCCAGCCTCGGCGACGCGATCAAAGTTGAAGTGATCGGTGTAGTGTGCGATGAAGACGGGCGCGCCCTGAATATTGCGGATCTCGCGTTACCACTGCGCGCAAATCTGGGTGAGACGGCACCAATCGTGATGGTGGCGGGAACTAGCATGAACAGCGGCAAGACCTACGCCGCGGCAGAACTAATAAAGCAGGCCACTCGCGCCGGCCTGCGCGTGGCCGCCGGCAAACTCTCCGGAGTGGCCTGTCTGCGCGACACGTTGAACATGGCAGACCACGGAGCGATCGCGACGGCAAGTTTTCTCGATTGCGGTCTTCCCTCCACCGTAGATGCGGGCGATCTCTCTCCGGTCGCCAAAGCGATCATTTTCAAGCTTAATGAAAGCACGCCTGATTTGATTGTAATTGAATTGGGTGATGGAATTCTGGGCGGCTATTCAGTCGAGTCGGTCTTTGATGACCTTGAATTGCGGGCGGCAACCGCTGCGATCATCTTCTGCGCTTCGGATTACGTGGGGGCTTGGGGCGGCATAGCGCTGCTGCGCAAACGCGGAATTGAAATTGATGTAATTTCCGGGTCGGTAACGGATTCACAAATGGGCGAGGATTATATTGTGAACGAATTTGGCATTCCAGCCGCAAATGCCAAGCGCAACGGCGGCCTTCTGTTCGAACTAATTAAGGCGAGAGTAGAAGTCGCGGGCGTGGCGGCTGTCGCTTAATGGTGGTTACGGCGCTTGCGCATCATGGCCAGCGCCGGACAAAAAAGACGATGCCCACGTAGATAAACGTGCGCTGTCCGGTAGCACCAATAGCGATCAAAGTTATCTCCAGGGCAAGGAAGGGAAAGGGGGAATAACGATTGAGCATCGGCTTGTTTCACCTTATCGGGTTTTTTCATCTCGGCGGCCGACAACAGAAGATCCGCTGCTCCGTAGATGCTGCTGGCGTGTGGAGTTTCGCACGGACCGGGCTCAAGTGAGAGTTTGATGATGATAACGAGCAGGTTGAAAGGTCTGTAATAATGACGAGCAGGATACGAGTGGGAATTTTCGGCGGCTCCGGTTATGGGGGCTCCGAACTGCTACGCATTCTTCTGCCGCACCCGAACGCCGAGATTGCCTTCGTAACTGCCAACGAACACGCTGGAAAACCAGTGAGCGAAGTGCATCGAAGCCTTCAAGGACTGACGGATTTGAAGCTCGGCAACGTGCCTGAGGATCTGGACAACCTGACTGATCTCGATTGTGCATTTCTCGCGTTGCCCCATGGACAGGCGATGAGGATTGCACCGCGTCTGCCGACAAGCGTCAAGGTGATCGATCTTTCCGGCGACTTTCGGCTGCGGGACCAGGGCGAGTTTGAGCGGCACTATAGCTGTGAGCACACGGCCATGGAGGCTCAAGCGGAGTTTATTTACGGTCTCACCGAAATAAACCGCGACGCGATCAGGAACGCCCGACTGATTAGCAATCCCGGATGCTTTGCAACTGCAGTTTTGCTCGGCTTGGCACCGCTCGTAGCCGGAAACCTTATCCAAGGTCGCGTAGTCGTGGACGCTAAAACAGGATCTTCCGGCTCTGGCGCAAAAGCAGCAGCGAATACGCATCATCCTCAACGAATGAATTCGTTTTACGCCTATAAGCCTTTTACTCACCAGCACGAACCGGAGGTTGAGCAGGAGCTGCGGGCGGTAGGAAACTGGAACAGCGAACTTGTTTTCATGACCCATTCGCTTCCGGTCGCGCGCGGCATTTTTGCTTCCATCTATATCGAAACCAAACAAGAGTTGAGTGAAGACGAAGTACGCTCCGTCTTCACTGAATTCTATGTGGGCTCGTTCTTTATCCGGATCGTGAAGGAATCCCCGGATATCAACTGGGTCAAGACTACAAACTTCTGTGATCTTGGTTTTGCCACACGTGGGCGTCAGCTGGTGGTCTTCTCTGCTTTGGATAATCTCGTCAAAGGTGCGGCGGGACAGGCGGTACAAAACATGAATCTGATGTTCGGCCTCGATGAAAAAGCAGGTCTGATCCTGATAGGCACCAATCCGTGAACGGGGATGTTTCAGTGTCGGACAATTGGATTTAGAGCCCGCGAAGCGTGGCCAAAGCATATAGCCTGGCGCGGGCTCTACTCTGGATCTATTGAGTTCAAATGGAAGCCCAACCAGGACCACAAGCAGAAGTCGGCGCGCTAGAAGATCGGTTTCAACTCGCGACCTACAAGAAGATGCCGATCGTCGCGGAGCGTGGTGAAGGCGTTTGGCTTTACGCCAGCGATGGCGAGAAATATCTCGACCTATATGGAGGTCACGCCGTCGCCGGAACCGGCCACTCGCACCCGCATGTAGTAGCAGCGATAGCCGAGCAGGCGGAAAAACTGCTCTTCTACTCAAACCTGGTCTATTCCGACGTGCGCGCCCGAGCCGCGGAGAAACTTATCTCGATTGCCCCGGAGTCGCTCACTAAAGTTTTCTTTTGCAACTCTGGAACGGAGGCTAATGAGAACGCCATGCGTATGGCTCGCCTCGCATCGGGCCGGGAAAACGTAATCACCTTCTCGGGCGGTTTTCATGGACGCACTGCCGACGCTATCAGCGCCACCTTTCTGGGAAAGTATCGAGACTTAGGGAAGCCAAATGTTCCGGGTCATCTGCAAGCTGAGTTTGGCGACATAGAATCGGTTCGAAAGGTGGCGGACGAAACCGTCGCAGCCATTATGCTGGAACCGATTCAGTCGATGGCCGGCGTGCGCATTGCCACGCCCGCGTTCTTTCGTGACCTGAGAAAACTGTGCGACGACCGGGGGATCGTGTTGATTTATGACGAGGTTCAAACAGGCGTCGGCCGCACGGGTGAGTGGTTTTTTGCCGGCAGTGAAGCGGGCGGTGGAATTGTTCCAGACGTAATCACGCTTGCCAAAGCGCTCGGTAGCGGTATTCCCGTAGGTGCGTGCCTGGCTTCTGAGAAAGTTGCCTCCCAAATCAAAGAGAATGACCTGGGCACCACCTTTGGCGGTGGCATGATTGCCATGGCAGCTGTCACCGCAACGCTCGAAGCGATCGAAAACGATTCAATGTTGGAAAATGTAAAAGAGGTGGAAGCGCACTTGCGTCACCGAATCGCTGAGTTACCAGAGGTGACGCAAGTGCGAGGTCAAGGGT
>JACCSP010000106.1 GCA_013812905.1 Pyrinomonadaceae bacterium | reverse complement strand
TAGAATAGCGTCGGACCCAATGGTTTGTGCGACCCGTGCGCGACGTTGGGCGAGTTCTACCTGCCTTTCCTTCTCATCAAAAACAGGAGCGGGAGGAGCGGGTCGTATGAGCCCCCTGGTGTCATTGTTGCCATGAGCTCGAGCGCCGACCATTAATAGCGATGCGCTGAAGAGCATCGTTCTGACCGCCAGACATACCACCCTTCTCGAAACCCTTTTATGGACTTTCATTACTCTCCTCGAGCCAATACTACTCTTCACTTCTGACTCTTTTGATCGATATCAACCGAGCGGGCGTTGGTCAGTTTAGAGTTCAAATTAGGCTTTCAGGGCGATAACGGAGTCCAACCGTCCATCGACAGCTTCATAGACTGCGCCCATCCCACCCTGGGACCCAGTTGGCGAACAACGCGGTATCCGCTCTGTAGGACTGTTTCTGGCGTGAGTATCAATAGTCTCTTCCAGCGTAACGCGGATTCCAGGTTCGAAAAACTAATTACTCGCTTACTGTGGATCCCCAAATAAGCCCGTTTATTATACACGCGCCTTAGACAACAATGAACCGCCTTATTCGGCGCCGATCGCTCCTCTCTCCGTTGGAGCGTACTCGTCCCTCCGGTATGCCGGCCTTTTTTGGAAATCTTGTTTCGTATGCTTGACGTTTTTCGCGGCCATCAAGAATACCTCTTCTTTTCGGTGCAAGCATCGACGAAATCCTCTGGGTGCTGAAGACCTGCGCACGGTGGCACGTCTGCCCCTGTCCGTTCCCCTGCTCGCGCCCACTGAAGCGCTGGGACGAAGACGGCACCTGCCTTGGATTTGGCGCGCGTTCATCGATGGCATCTTTGTCCCGGCGAAAAAGAGGGGGCGGTTTCAGTAGATCGGGGGTATGCTAGGCGCCATGAGCAACCCTTTCCCCATTTCAGACGATGAAGTGATTGATGTTGCGCCCCCAAAGCGAACCCGATGGCGACGTTGGGTGATTGCGGCCGCAGTTTTGCTGTTCGTCGTGCTCTCGCGCAGTCTTTCCATTTATGTTTCGGTTCTGTGGTTTGGCTCGCTCGGCTACTCTGCCGTTTACTGGTACGTATTTAAACTAAAGGCCGGGCTCTTCTTGATCTTTTTATTGCTAACGATCGGGATACTTCGCGGAGCTTTTTTGATACTCGAACGAACGTTCGCCTCAGATGCTTTTGCGCCACGAACGATAATGCTCAACGACCAGCCCGTCGAGTTTTCGCCAGCTCGTTTCATTCGACCCCTAGCCTGGGTTGTCTCCGTTATGTTCGGCCTGTTTTATGGGATCGCGATGAAAGGCAATTGGCAGGACTTTGCCCTTTACTTTAATCAATCCACAACAACTCAGGCCGATCCGATCTTTCAAAAGCCACTCGGCTTCTATCTCTTTTCCCTTCCGATTTACGATGAGATCAGCTCCTGGTTGCTGACGCTCACTTTCATCGTTCTCTGCGCCTCACTCTTTTTTTTCCTCCTCACCGCGCCCCAGAGAGTCCTGAAATCCGCCCGCTCGCTTTCTTCAGGAAGCGCCTTCGCGGCCATTTCTTCCGCCTTGGTAGCGTTCCTGCTCGCGGTCTCCTGGCAAACATACCTCTCTCGTTTTCCTTATCTATGGACCGATCATCAAACATTTTCAGGAGTTACGTACACTGAAGCAAACTATCTCCTTCCCGCACTTTTGTTCGTCTCATTCGCGCTCATTCTAGGCGCAGCGCTTTCACTCGTAAACGCTTTCACGAAGAAGGGGTTGCGTCTGTTACTGCTGGCGCTCGCGATTCCGATTGCAGTCTATATCGTGGGTGTGGTCATCGTTCCAACCTATGTCAACAGTTTCATCGTCAAGCCTAACGAACTTGGACGCGAGACGCCCTACATCGAGCACAATATTAATTGGACGCGCAGGGCATTTGGTTTGGAACAAATTGAATTGCGGGAATTTGAAGCGGAGAACTCGGTCGAAGCGCTGAACCTCAGCGCTAATCGGGCGACGCTTGAAAATATCCGACTTTGGGACTGGCATGCTTTGCAAGACACGCTCAAGCAAATCCAGACGATTCGCACCTACTATGATTTTCCTGATGTCGATGTCGATCGCTATAGCTTTGCCGGACAGACGCGGCAGGTAATGCTGGCAGCGCGCGAAATTGACGTCGAGAAACTTCCGGAGTCTTCGCGTAACTGGATTAACGAGAAGTTGATCTATACGCACGGCTACGGTTTGACAATGAACACAGCCAATGAGTTCACACCTGAAGGAATGCCCCGTTTCCTAGTATCGAACATGCCGATCGAAACTCGCACCCAGGGAATAACCATTACCCGCCCTCAGATTTACTTCGGACAGAAGACCGACACTGATGTTTACGTAAACACCGCCCAAAAGGAGTTTGATTTTCCGCAAGGCGAAGCCAATACATACACGACCTATGAGGGAACCGGCGGCATTAAGATCGGGGGGCGTTTGCGGCGGATGTTGCTGGCCTGGGCGCTAAATGATCTCTCAAAACTGCCCTTCTCCGATGATGTCACCTCGGAAAGCCGTGTCCTCATTCGCCGAAGCATCAAAGAGATAGTCAATGGCGTCGCTCCATTCTTAATCTATGACAATGATCCGTATATGGTGGTGAGCAAGGAAGGTCGGCTTTTCTGGTTACTCGATGCCTTTACCGAGTCCTCGAGGTTTCCCTACTCGCGGCATCACGCGGTTGGCGGTAACCGAATCAATTACATCAGGAACAGTGTAAAAGTAGTTATCGACGCCTACAACGGCTCGGTCGCGTTTTATGTTTTCGATGCTCAGGATCCCCTGATGGCCACGTACCGTGCCACCTTTCCCACCCTTTTCCAGGACGCCAGCGCCATGCCGCCGGACCTGCGCTCACATGTGCGATATCCAGAAACCCTGATTCGAGTACAGGGGGAGGTTTATGGTGTCTATCACACCCAAAACCCCAAGATATTTTTCCAGCGGGAAGATGTCTGGAGCGTGGCGAACCAACTCGGTCGTGATGGGCAAGATAAGAATCAGTCTCAACCGATCGATCCTTACTATGTGCTGATGCAGCTTCCGGGCGAGCAGGTATCTAGTGAATTCGTTCTAATCTTGCCTTTCACCCCGGCAAGTCGTAACAACATGATTGGTTGGATGGCCGGACGCAGTGACGGCGATAACTACGGCAAGCTCCTTGTGTACAACTTTCCGCAGTCTCGTCTAATTGAAGGGCCCCTGCAAATAGAAGCCCGCATAGATCAAAACGCCGAACTCTCGGCACAATTCAGCCTGTGGAATCAACAAGGCTCGCGAGTTTTGCGAGGCCATTTATTGGTAGTTCCAATCGGGCGGTCCCTTCTCTACGTCGAACCCGTGTATCTGCAGGCAGTGCGCAGTCCAATGCCTGAGCTGCGTCTCGTGGTACTGGCGATTCAGGAGCGCGTTGGGTATGGAAAAAGTTTCGACGAGGCAATGACGCATCTATTTGGTGAAGCTGGAAAAACTCCCTCCCAACCAGTCTCTGGACCTCCCAAAGACGACGTCGACGAAACGGCTATGAAACCGGCCCCGTCACCCCCGTCCGGCGAAAACATCCAGCAGCTCATCACTAAGGCGGTACAGGAATTTGAGGATTACCAGCGTCTGACTTCTCAAGGCAAGCTTGCCGAAGCAGGTCAGAAACTCGAACAACATAAGCGCACGCTCGAGGAATTGAAGCGCGTGGGCGGTAAGCAGTAGTGAACTCAATGACAACCAAAATGCCTACGGTAATTGGCAGGTCACGAACCGGGCAAAGCGCAGCCCCCCCCGCAGCGGGTTGTGGCCTCCAAACTTCAAACCCTGCTCAAGATACTCAAGCGCTTTTCGATAATCGCGGCGCTTCTAAACAAAGTTTGGCCGAGCGCGAGATAAGCACTTCCATCCTGAAACTGTTCATTAATCTGAGCACGGCTCCATTTCGCAACGAATGTCTTCGATGTTCGATAAACCAGCCAGCGGACTGTGTTGTGCACTCCCCACGTTAGCTCCCAACCAAAAAGGTCCGTCGGGCGTTTCACTGCTAACCTGCACCGCCGTCTTCCCTGCTCTCGGTGCCTTTCCGAAAGTCGCGCCGTCCGCCGTCCGAGTCTGTCTAAGCAACTCTAGTCTTCCCTAAGCAACTCTCGTCTTTACCTTCGAGAGGTCCTCACGAATAGAGCTGATGCGCTTCCGCCAGCTCTCCGCTGCAACCGCATTATCCCCTGCCGAGGGCCTTCTCTCGCGGTCCGAGCCCTAATTTCGGCACGAGTTTCCATTGATTGCCCCATCCTGCAGCATCAGGAATGCCCACGAATTTGAAGTTTTTACGAGGTTTTTGTCCTTTGTCGCCCCGCATGCCGGTCCGGTTGTCTTGATCCACCATACACTTGATCTTAGATTGTAAAGGCTTAGCCAAAACGCGGCGAATCAGGTATATTGGCCCCATCATTACGGGGAGACCTTGTCAGCGTGGCATCCGCAACGTTCATTTGAAAGACTCTGGAGGGTAATGTGGCAGCGGCCGCTTTTTATGATTTGGAAGGCACCTTGGTCAGGACGAATCTGGTTCACACCCTCGGCTTTTATGCCAGGAATCAACCCGGCCTGATTAGCAGTCTGAAGAAAAGCGCCGCCACGCTCGTAAGTCTCCCTGTCTTCGCCATCACTGATCAGTATAGTAGAAAAGTCTTCAATGACCTCTATTTCAAGCGATACAAAGGGCAGTCAGAAGACCGGCTGCGCTTCTTCGCTCAAGAACTGTTCGAAAGCGTGCTCAAGCCGGCGATCTTTCCAGGCACCTATGAGCTGCTCGAAAAATCACGCAGTCTTGGCTTACGACAGGTAGTCGTGACCGGTGCACTTGATGTTTCGGTGAACTATTTGATGGCCCACCTGGGGATCACGGAATACGTGGCCAACCGGCTTGAGTTCGTCAATGGTCTGGCGACCGGCCGTTTATTGCCCCCGGTCATGGCTGCCGCGACAAAAGCTTCATGGATCCGAGTGTACGCTGAGCGTGAGGGTCTCAGTCTCAGGGACTCCTACGCCTATACTGACAGCATGAGTGACTTGCCAATGCTCTCAATAGTGGGACACCCGGCTGCGGTTAATCCAGACATGCGCCTGCGGCAAACCGCATTGCATCACGATTGGCCGATACTGAGTCTTAAATAGAATTAACGGGGGAAATAGTGAATAGCAAATAGCAAATGGTAAAACAAAAAACCTCACACAAAAGGAGCGGACAACATGCGTCCACACGAAAAATTGCAGACATGGATAGATTCTGTAGATCTCGTCCTCAACATCCACAAGGCTGCCGACAGATTTCCGAAAGAAGAAAAGTTCGGACTCACGTCACAAATTCGACGGGCAGCAGTTTCAATCCCCGCGAACACTGCGGAAGGAGTAGCTCGATATTCTTCAAAAGAGTTCGCTCATTTTGTCTCCATTGTTCAGGGCTCGGCAAGTGAAGTCGAGACCGAACTAATCATCGCCTACCGCCGTAGGCTACTTAAGCGAGACTCTCTTCTCAAAGCTCCTTGCGGACCTTGAGCGGATAGGACAATGATCACCGGACTCACGCGGCGGCTACGTAGAGTTCCCGCCTAGCCGACAATAAGTACGCTAACTTCTTCCGACTATTTGCTATTTGCCATTCACTATTTACCAAAGATGAGCTTACAACTACGACGCAAAACGCACGAATCAGTGGTTTACATTGACCGCGATAGTGCGCCCCGAATCCTCGCGTCGGGCATGGATTTCATTCTCGAAGATCTGCCCGTGGGCACACGCGTGATCTACCCCAACCCGCCGATCAAAGGGCTGGCCAACCGTGAAGCCGCTATTCGCTATGCGCTCAATCACCCGCACGGTTGTGATCCGCTCTTTGCGCAGCTCGAGCCGGGAATGAAAGTTACGATCGCCGTGGATGACATCAGTATGCCGATTCCCCCGATGAAGACACCGGACATTCGCCAAACAGCGCTCGAAATCTTGTGTGAGATGCTTCGCGGCCACGGCGTCGACGATGTGCATATCATCATTGCCATCTCCCTGCATCGCAAGATGACTCCTGCCGAGATGAAGCGCATGGCCGGGCCGAAGATTTGGTCTGATTTTTACCCGGATCGCTATTACAACTTCGACGCTGAAGATCCTGCCAATCTCGTGCTGCTTGGGGAGACACGTCATAAAGAACCACTGCGCATCAGCCGACGCGCCGCCGAAAGTGATCTGCTAATTTATCTTAATTTTAACTTCGTACCGATGAACGGCGGCCACAAGTCTGTCGGGGTGGGGCTCTGTGATTATGAGTCGTTGCGCGCGCATCACAACCCTGACGTTATCCGCGCCTCGCACAGCTACATGGACCCAGCCGGATCGGAACTCGCTCGAGTGATCGGCCGCGTCGGTGAAATCGCCGACGAGCATCTAAATGTCTTCCACATTGAGACAACCGTTAACAACTATATATTCGGCGCCGATATGGGATTCTTAACGAAGAATGAGGATGATTTCTCGGCCTTCGACCGCATGAAGTATGAAGCCATGCGATTCGCGATGAATAAGATGCCCCGCCCGGCAAAACGCAGCATGTACAACTCACTGAAGAGCAATTACGAGATGATCGCTTGCCACGCCGGGCGCACGGTTCCCGTCCACGATCGCATTATCGCCAAGAGCATGGAACAGTATGTCGTGCCTATCGAAGGCCAGTGCGACATTCTAATCTGCCCCGTCCCGGACATGTCGCCTTACAGCATCAATTCGATTCTGAACCCGCTACTCGTACAGGTGATGGCGCTCGGCTACCACTTCAACATGTATCGGGGCAAGCCCCTTCTGAGAAAGGGCGGCACGTTGATTCTGCATCATCCCTGCTCGGATGAATTTGACCACAACTTTCACCCGAGCTACATCGAGTTCTTCAATCGCCTGCTGCCAGAGACCCGCGACGCAAACCTCCTGCGCGACAAGTATGAACAGGAGTTTGCAAATAATCCGAGCTACGTCGAAATGTACCGGCGCGGCAACGCCTATCACGGCTCGCACCCTTTCTTCATGTGGTACTGGGGCGAGAGTGGGCGCCAACATGCCGGTCACGTTATCGCCGCCGGGGCGGAAAACGCTCACGTTCCCGCCATGATGG
>JACCSP010000082.1 GCA_013812905.1 Pyrinomonadaceae bacterium | reverse complement strand
CATCTCTGGCTCCACCGGCCCCAAAGCTTCCGCACATTTTAAGCGAGTGATTTCCAAGGCGAGTCGTATCTCACATAGAACTGGACGTATCGTCAATCCCGAAGTCTCTTGGCCCGATGCTGAACTGGGATTGCCGCAGGGCAATTACATTGCCTTGAGAAAGCAGGGGGATGACTTGTTGGGCGATGGGGGCTGGCGGCACGCGGCGATGGGATGCTCATCATGTTTTCTAGTGCAAGTCAGTCTGTGCGATTTGTCACTGGCCACACAGGTGTGTGGTATGTCCGGCAAACGGAGCTTGCATAGCCCGCTTGATGCGGGGTGTAACAAAGGTTGTTGAAGTGGTTGCTCAAGACTTGCCTCTCGTATCAGTTATCATTACCTGTTATAACCAAGCCCGTTTTCTCGGCGAGGCGATTGAAAGTGTCCTGCAGCAAACTTACCTGCACTTTGAAATTAAGGTCATCGATGATGGGTCAACAGACGACACCTCAGAGGTCGTCGCCCGTTATCCAACTGCAAGTTATATACGACAAGAGAATCAAGGCGTTGTAGCCGCCCGTAATAAGGGACTCCGAGAGAGTAAAGGCGATTATGTGATATTTCTGGACGGTGATGATCGTCTTTTACCCACAGCTCTGGCCATTGGGCTGCAATACCTCGACGCTCATCCAGAGTGTGCCTTTGTTTATGGCCGCTGCGCTTTTATTGCAGCTGACGGATCGCCTCTGCCGACATGGCGACACCCTGAGGTCGGCAAAGAGCATTATCTTGCTCTGCTGCGTAATAATTTTATCTGGATGCCTGCGAAGGTAATGTACCGGCGCTCGGCCTTCGAGTCTGTGGTGGAATTTGATGCCGCCGCGGACCACAGCTCTGATTATGACCTTTACCTACGAATCAGTAGGAAATTTCCCATCCATGGACACGACAACGTCGTCGCCGAATGGCGCCAGCACAAAGCGAACACATCCCGCAAATCAGGATTGATGTTAAGGTCCGCATTGACTGCTCTTCAATCACAACGGAAGTATGTGAAGGGGGACAGGCGTTATGAGGAAGCATACAAGGCCGGGATCAGATATTACCAGAATATTTATGGCGGACAGCTGATTGATGAAATATTAGCCTCGGTCAAGACTCGTCAATGGAAGCGTGCAGTGCAAGGAGCGCGCGTACTCCAACAATATTACCCGCTGGGGCTGGCAGTGAATGCTGCTAGGAAAATATACCGAAAGATTGTCAAACCTGAAAAGAATTAAAGCCAAGGGAGCATTTCCAGCACGCCACTTTACGATCAGCAACGCACTGTTTTCGACCCAGTCGCACTCCTATATTGCTGTCGCGTCTAAATCCTTATAGGACTATATGAGCGAAAAGAAAGTGATTTACGTTACTACCCTGACTCCGTCGGAGGTCGGGCACGGGGGCGTACATCGTAGCTATCAGATTCTCCATGAATTGGAACGGGTGGTTGGTCCTGGGCGGGTGGTCTTATTTACAAAGAATCAGTTACTGGCTCAGATGGAGAACGAAGACGACAATCAAAGCCATCCCCCTCGAACTGAGAGTAGATTCAACCAATGGGCCTCGCACCGCGCCGGAACCGCGAAACGGATAGTCAGAAACCCTTATCGACTTATTCAGCGTACGCAGTTTGCGACCGGAATACATCCGACTATTAGCAGTTATTACAAACGACAGGTGATGAATCTTGGCAAAGCCGTCTGCGTGATGGAGCACGCTGAGTTTGCGGATCTAATCGCGATCAACCAAAAGTACAGAATCCCAACGATTAGTTGTACCCAGAACCTTGATGCCTTCAGTCAGAATTTTGAGTTGATATCAAGTAACCTCGCAGCTGTGCGAACCGGCAAGGTTGGCGGAAAACAAAGGGCCGGAATTTACGCCGCGGTCGTGGATTTTGCCAATGAGTTGCAGATTTTGGCCCAATGCGATGAACGGCTGTTCATCTCCAAACTCGAAACAGGGCTGATCGGTGGATTGGGATTGACCGCGCGATACCATCCTTATGTCCCAGTGGGTGCGATTCGGAGCCAACTGATGTCTATCCGGCAGAGACGAGCGAGTACCAAGAAAGAGGCTGGGTTGTTTATCCTGATAGGCACGGCATCGTATGGACCGATCAAGAAGTCATGCGAGTGGTTAATTCAGCAGGTGCACAATCAGGGTTTGCCTAAAGGCGTGCGCATAGTTGTTGCCGGATTAGGAACAGATACTTTATTAGCGCCAGGAGAGTCGGTACCGGGCATCGAACTTCAGGGTTGGGTAGAACAGCAAGAGATGGACGAACTTTTGGCGCGAACCAGGGCCGTGCTTGTTCCGCAACGGTTCGGGTTTGGCGCGCCGACCCGCCTGGCAGAACTGAGTTGCGCGGGTGTGCCGGTGATCGGCGACCGGCACCCCACGTATGCAATAGATCCGCCGCCGGGTTTTCATGTCGTAGACGCATCGTGGACCAGCTGGTATGAGAAGGTTCTTGAACTTAGTCAGGAAGATACTTGTGTGGCCGAAAATGACTACGATGTTTGGGAAGCTGCGCAACCTCGACCTTTAGGCGAAGTGGTTAATATGATGCTAGGTTGACGAGGTTGACGTCGCCTGCGGCTGAAAATGTCCCTTTCGCGGAATGTGAGGTTGAGATTGATTGATTGTGCTCCTGACAGGCAATCTTGAGGATCGTCTTCCATGTTGCGACCGGCAATCAGTGTCGTTATCCCAACGTTCAATCGCGCGGTGCTGGCCGTGCAAGC
>JACCSP010000079.1 GCA_013812905.1 Pyrinomonadaceae bacterium | reverse complement strand
GCCCGTGTAACGGGCGGCAGCGCGTTGTTTGAAACGAGAGCGAGATTTGGTTCGCGCTATCGCCTGCCTTCGCAGGCTTGGGCCTCTTTATTTGCAGTGACCTGGGGCTCACGCCCCAAGGCTTTATCTGCCGCCTGCTGCCGCAGGCTTACTGAAAAAAACCGCAGTTCGAATAGTGCGGGCTAGACTGTATTGGGTATCTTACACACCTTACGTAATCTTCTTATATTAAATGATCTTCACCGGCTTGGTTGCGCTAGATTCTGTTTCCAAGCTCCGTTGTGATGGGCGCGCCCCCGTAGAAAGGGGCCTACGCTTCAACAACTCGTTATAGAGAGCCATGACGTCATTCAAGAGGCGCTCTTGTGAGTGACTACAGGTGACATAAGCCAACCCCCGCTCCCCGAGTTCTCGACGAAGTTCCGAATCCTCAACTAACCGAATTACCGCCGCGGCAAAAGCCTCAACATCATCAGAAGGAACGCTGACACCTCTTCTGCGAACGCTGTAACTCTCATTTTGATTTTCAGATACTGCGTCGCCCAGTAGATCGACAACTCCACCCACTTCAGTGGCAATCACCGGACGCGCGTTGGCCATCGCCTCAATGAGCGTTAGTGGTGTTCCTTCGTTGAGGGATGTTAAGGCAACTATGTCGAGAGCCGGATAGAAGTTCTCTGGATCTCGTCGGCTGCCCGCGAAGATCACGTCCGCAACCAGGCCTAAAGTCTGGGCCAGGGCTTCGAGACTGTCTCGCAAGCTGCCGTCGCCTATCACAACAAACCTGACTCCACCACCCCAAGCGGGCTGTCCGCTGGGGTATTCCGGTCGCGCCCGGAATTTTTCATTTGCCAACCTGTCTTTCAGAATTGCGACAGCTCTTAGAAAGAGTTCATGGTTCTTGATCCCGGTCAGCCGGCCTACAATCCCGACCAGCATTTCGTCACTCTGCACCCCCAACTCATCGCGAAATATTTGGCGGCGATTCCGCCAATCGGCAAAACACTGAGTGTCGAGCCCGAGGGGGATGACTGCAAACTGATCTGGCCGGCCCACACCGAACCGCTCCTGGATCTCCCGGCGCTGCTGTTCACTAACAACCACTATTCGATCTGTGATCAGGCGCGCCAGGACCTTCTCTATTGTAAGAAACAAACGCGTTTTGAGTGGCCCATAGTAGCTATGAAAGATATGACCGTGATAGGTGTGCACGAAGAGACACTGTCGCGGCCGTCCCAGCAGTGTGGAGGGTGTCAACCAGCGATATAGAAATCCTGCAACTCTTCCCACTGTGCCTGCCTTCGCCGTGTGCGTATGCACTACGTCAGGGCTTTCACGACAAAACCGCCGGTAGATTTTCCAGATCGTGAGCGCGTCTTTGAAGGAGATCTCGCGACTCATCTCCGAAATGAACAAAGGCTCTACTTGGTGCGCGGCGGCGAAGTAGCTCATATCTTCTTCGCCAGGAGGAACTGTTCCCGCCACCAGTAGTGAGTCGCAATCGACCCCCTGCAATCCGGCGGTGAGCCAGACTACGTGCCTGGCCGGCCCACCTACGTTGAGTCGGGCAATAACGCGAACGATCTTCATCACATTTTCCAATTGACAATTGGCGCTTGGCGGCCATGTAAATCGGCAATCGGCAATCGGCAATCGCGGTCAGTCTTCCATTCGGTATATGGTTGCCGGATCGTCCTCGTGGCGGATCTCATCAATTGGCTGCTGCTTACCTTCGCCCATATAAAGCCGGTTGGGACAGTTGATTACGATGCCGGGAACATCTCCAATATTCTGATAAGCGTGAACGACGCCGGCTGGGACTAGCACGGATTTAGGATTGTCTTCGCCAACGACCACAGTCATAACTTGATTGAAAGTCTCGGAGTCTTGCCTATTGTCCCACATGCGCAGTTTGAAATGTGAGGGGCCCAGAAAGCAGAAAAGATCGGCCTGATCGACATGCTCGTGCGGTCCGCGAGTCACTCCCGGACACGTGGATGATACGTAAGACATGGTTGGATAAAACTCCGGGCTCAGTTCGTCTTGCCGAAAAAGCTCGGCCAGCCAACCGCGCGAATCTTGAAATCTTTTCACGTCACGAATAACTACATCCCTGATTTGACCGACCTCGAAATGTTTAGACTCTCGCACTGATCTCGGCTTCATGGTTCAGCTCCAGTTTGTTTGCTCCGGTTCCGGCAACCAAATTCGAAGCGTGAAGAAGACTCTCGAAGGTGCCGGCGTCTGTCCACCATCCCTCAAGTTCTTCCCACGACATTTCGTCCCGCTCAATATAAGCATTATTTACGTCGGTGATTTCCAGCTCGCCACGACCAGACGGTTCTAGAGTCCGGATAATCTCATAAACGCCTGAGTCGTACATGTAGATCCCGATCACGGCGTACTCGGATTTTGGTTGCGCAGGTTTTTCTTCTATGCGCAGCACACGACGGCCGTCCAATTCCGGGACGCCAAAGCGCTGAGGGTCCGGGACTTTCTTTAAGATAATCTTAGCCCCACCACCTTGATGACGATAGGAACGGACGGCAGAACTTATGTTGCCTTCAATAATGTTATCGCCGAGAACCACGCAAACAGGATCGTTAGCGGCGAAGTGTTCTACCAGAGCGAGGGCCTCGGCGATGCCGCCTTCGCCTTCCTGGTAAGTGTAGTTGAGATGTTTAAGGCCAAAGGCCTTTCCATTTCCCAGTAACTTCAAAAAGTCGCCGGCTGAATTACCACCCGTGACAATTATGATGTCCGTAATTCCAGCGTTCACCAGCGTCCTAATCGGGTAATGGATCATTGGCTGATCATAAACCGGAAGCAGGTGTTTGTTTGTAACGGCAGTTAGGGGCCGCAGCCGTGTGCCTAATCCTCCCGCCAGTACGACACCTTTCACTTAGAACCCCCCTTAACGTGTTCAAATTAATGGGTACTGCCATGGGCAGCGATGAGATCCTTTTCAATCAATAAATCGTTGAAACCAGAGTTCAAGCATTACTAGAGTCCAAAGCTGATGTGCATAGTCGCGTTCGGAGCGAGTGTGTTGCTCGACCAATCGCCTGACCTCCGACGGACTGAATAAATTGCGATTGATAGCTTTCTCGGAAAGTAGTGTTTCGCGAAGAAAGGGCTGCAACTCGCCCCGGAACCAATCGCCTATTGGCACACCAAAACCCATCTTACGTCGATTCAAATTCGCTGCCGGTAATAGCTGTTTTAAAACGCGCTTTAATAAGTACTTCGTCGTCAGATTGCGCAACTTAAACTTCTCGGGCAAGCTGGCGGCAAACTCTATGACATGGTGATCAAGAAAAGGTGACCGCGCCTCGAGCGAAACCGCCATTGTAGCAATGTCGACTTTCACGAGCAGATCATTTGGCAGATACGTCATGATATCAGCTTGCAGCGCCGCATCGACAATTCCTGCCCCATTTGCCCGCACAAACCAGGGCTCCAGCAATTCACGCGCGTGAATATCTGCGGTTTCGCGACTGAAGCTTGGCGAATAAAGCTCTCGCTTTGCATCCGCATCGAAGACACTCACCCAACGAAGGTAGCGATCAACTTTTGCCAAAGACGCAGCTTGCAAAAAACGTTTGGCATCCCGAATGCGGCTGCGGCGGGCTTCGGACGTCGGAATCAGGCCCACAGCCTGCTCCAGAACCGATTCGCGCAGCATGACCGGTAAACGATGATACGTCTGGGCTAACTGCATGGCGGCGTAACGCTCATACCCCGCGAAGGATTCATCTCCACCGTCACCGTTCAGGGCTACTGTCACATGCTTCCGCGTCTCGCGCGCCACGTAATACGTGGGGATCGCCGAAGAGTCAGCGAAAGGCTCGCCATAGTGCTCAACTAGCAGCGGCAAAACTTCGAGAGCGTTGGGACGGACTATAAACTCATGATGGTCCGCGCCAACATGCTCAGCAATTCTGCGTGCATGATGCAGTTCGCTGAAATCCTGTTCTTCAAAACCAATCGAAAATGTCTTGACGGGCTCGCTTGATACCTCGCTCATCATTGCTACTACGGCGCTGGAGTCGATGCCGCCGGAGAGAAAGGCCCCCAGTGGTACTTCAGACATTAGCCGTACCCGCACAGCATCGCGAAGAACTTCGAGCGTCCGCTCGCCGGCCTCCTTCTCGCTAATCTTCAGCTTGTGCGAGAAATCTGGCTGCCAGTAGCGCTCGATGTTAATCTCGCCCTTACGCCAACGCAGGGTATGGCCCGGCTCCAGTTTTCTTATTGCCCGGTAGGCAGTAAGTGGAGCGGGAACGCACATAAAGGAGAGGTAATAATCAAGCGCTTTGGGTTCAATGTCATGGCTGACCCCCGGATGAAGTAAAAGGGCGGCAAATTCGGAACCAAATATAAACTGATCATTCAATTGTGCGTAGAGCAGGGGCTTCTTGCCGACGCGATCGCGCGCCAGGAACAATTCCTGGGTCCTCTCGTCCCAGATCGCAATAGCAAACATCCCTCTCAGGTGCTTCGGGCAGTCTGCACCATAGCGGTCGTATGCATGAACGATAACTTCCGTGTCGCTGCTGGTATAGAAAGTGTGGCCAAGCTTTTCCAATTTCTCTCGGAGTTCGAGGTAGTTGTAGATCTCGCCGTTGAAAACGATCCAGGCAGTGCGGTCCTGGTTATGGATCGGCTGCTGACCCCCCTCAATATCAATTATTGAGAGGCGACGCATACCCAAGCCCACGCCGCCGTTCACGTAGAAACCATCATCATCCGGACCTCTATGCCGGATGGCAGCGCTCATACGCGACAGCCAGACCTCATCAACGGGTTTCGAGTCGTTTCTAACTATACCTACGATTCCACACATGATTAGAAAAACCCTATTAGATGGACATCGACAAATCAAGCCGACAAACCATTCCCGCAACCTCTCTCATAACCACTCAGCTGTGACTGAGAAACGTTCGCCGGATTGGCAGACGAAGACTCTCTCAATTTGTTAAGGTCCAGCCTTCATCTCTGTCTGTAGAAACTATTAATGTTGCTCTCGGCTCCGGGCTAGGGTTGACGCAACACTAGCATCAGCCACCGATTGTCTCTCAGCCATAATCGCGCGTTTCTTTTCCTCACGCTTCTCCAGCATCAAGACGTAGCCGACGGCCACAAAGATAAAATAGAAAACCAGCAGTTGCGCGCGCTGGCGGTAGGCCGTGCCTACGTTTCCCTGGAAGACCGAATAAGCCAGCGACAGCATGAGCGTGAAACTCAGGATGGGAGAGATCATTCGCAGCCGATACCTGATTGAAAACCATAAACCAAGCACCAGCATCGGGACCGAAGCCCACCAGAAGATCATCTCGGGCAAAGTGAGACTCTGACGTAGAGAAACCAACTGCCAGGGGAAGGGCGCGAAAAGGAGATAAAGCAATCCGAGGGGAATAGCCGAAAGCGCCCCGGCGGTCGTCGAAACGTCGACGTCCTTGCCGAAACCAGATTCGGCGGAACGCGCCGCGTCGAGCCGGCTGCGCTGAATGGCTTCCAGCTTTCCGAAATTCTGCAGCTGTACATTCGCATACCGGGTAATTCCGAGATAAGTCAGCCCTAGTCCAAGCATTGCTATTACGATCAGCTGGCGGACGAAGTTAGTGGCCGTCAAAGCTCGCATACCGACTACGAATGATCCTGCAATAGCAGCTGACAGCATATAGAAAACGTAGAATCGCAAGCTTAACACTGCAAAGAGAGAGCACAGCAAGACCGCAATGTATCTCAGACTGATTCGTTCACCCAGTTTAAGGGTAGCGAAAATCGAGAGGGCGAGGAAGAAAACGATTGGCCCATCCTTCAACCCTTGAGACGACCAAAGAACCAGCGATGGATAAAACGCGACCGCGAGCGCGGCCAACTTGGACACTCTAAAGTTATTAAACACCTGCTGCGCGCAGAGAAAGATTATGGGGGCCGTCACTGCTCCCAACACGGCGTTGACGAACTGGATAGCAAGCATATTCCTGCCAATCAGGCCATAAACAGCCGCGACCAGATATACCATTCCCCAACCGGAGCCTCCGCCTTCATCGACGAAATGACCAACAAGGGCTCTGTAATATCTATCACCTTGCCAGGAGCGGAGCTGAAAGGCGCCCGCCACATCGTAAGTAATCGCATCGCCGCCAAAAAACTCTTGTCCGTGAAACACAAAGATCGCGGTCCCCAGGATCATTCTGGCAAGAAGGGCGGCTATAAAGACCTTTACGAGGAAAGGTCCGTTGGCGCCCTGTCGATACGAGAACAAACCAGCCAGCGAGGATAGCGCAGCACATAGCAAGACTGCCTTGCCGGTATCGCCTACAGTTATGACGCCGTAATCCAGGACAAAGGGTGCCACCAGGGTCGGCACTACCAGGATGATTATCGAGCACGAAATCAAAGCCAAAAGCGTTAAAACAGCATTCATGGTTAAACCGCTTGATTATTCTCTCGGTTGCTTAGCGTTTTGCATCGACTACCGGTAAGCGTGTCTTACGTTTCCCTGGAAGTCTGACACAAGAACGGTACATTGTCGGATTCAGTTGCTAGATATCGTCGGGTAAATCCAGTCGAGTCTTCCGTTCGATTAGGAACTTGTCTTCCTCGTTCAACCTCTTCACAGGCTTCGCCGGAACGCCGGCAATTAGATACTCTTCTTCCGTTAGTTCACTGGTAATCACCGAACCGATGCCCACCACACATCTGGAAGGCAACGAGCCCCCCGGGGCGATTCGGATTTCGGAACCAACATAGGCAAATGATCCTATTACAATTGGACGCGTGCGCTGCCGGTTGTGAGTCCAGAGAGACGAATTGCGTCCCCCGATGATGGTCCGCCGGCCAATCTCAACTCGGTCAGTAAAATCAATCTTGTGGCCCGTCGTTATTATGCTTCCTGCCCCGAGCAACAACCTGGGATCCGTTTCATTGACCACGTCCGGCTCGGGAATAGAATTTATCTCATTCAAACGAATGATTTCAGAGTAGCGGCCCAGATTAACTTCTTCGCCCCCGCGAATAATATTCAAGTATCCTATGCGTGTGTGCTCCCCAATACTCAGCTTCTCCACACCGGTTACTACATTAAGGTGTCCTATCTGAACATCGTCGTCGATGCGGCATTCGCGCGCATCAATGATGCTAAAGCCGACGCGGACACGCTTGCCAATCTTATAACCAAAGAAAAGGCGATAAGAAGGACGTTTTAATGCGGAGGGCAGCAGCGCAACCAAAGCGAGGGCCAATAATCTGAGCTTACTTGTTCTCCGCATTAACCCTCGCAGTCCCAAATATCACGCGCAGCCTTCCTCTTATCAACTAGGATGTATTATTTCTCATTACGATCCATTGAGGGTGATCCTTCGTCACGCTCGCTCGCATGAACTATGCTTCCGATTAGCCTCTTAAGAGGGACGGCAATCAAGACGGGAACTGAATATGTTGACAGCTCCGAAGTCCGGGCTTAAGAGCCTTGTGCTGCTTCCCGCAGAGCAGATGCAAGTTTGTCGGCGTGCGCAGCCAGTCCGCAATGCTTCAGCGCCCAACGTCGCCCTGCGGCCCCCATTTGCTCTCGACTCTCGCGATCGGCAATTAATGTTGATAACGCTTCACGCCATTCAGCAGGATTGGTCGCACAATAGTGTGTGCTGCCCACCTTTCCCAGCTCTCTTACTGCCCCTACCGGAGTGGCTACGAACGGTATTCCTACCGCCATGTATTGAATAGACTTGAATCCAGATTTTCCCGCGGCCCACTGGGACGCGTACAAACCTGGATCGATCGGATAAAGACCAATATCCAGCGACTGAAAGTCTTTCACTTCACGATCCAGTTCCCACTCAAGATTCTCAACCTCAACTCCGGTAATGCGGACCTCGCTCTTTCCGGCACCCACTATTCTAAGTCGGAAATGGTAATCCCGCGCTAATTCACGCAAAACTGGAAAAGTCGATTCTAGATAGGGGAATGTGGAGTGTGTGCCAATCCAGCCAAGCACCAAACCTTCGTCCTGACGATTTCGCGGCACAGGATGAAATACGTCGTTGTCCACCACGGTGGGAATAACTCGAGCCATTGCTCCTTTGCTGGTTACATACTCCGCTATGGCGCTATTGCCGCACGTTACCAGACTGGCCCAACCAATGAGATCATCCGTTTTACTAAACCATTTAAAGGCTTTCCCGAGCCTGCCGAAGGTCGGGCTAGTATAGGGGATATAGGTTGCGTCATCCAAATCAAGCACCATTGGGATTCCCTTCAAGTGCGTGCAAAGCCACTCAATCACGGGAGGCCCAAATATCATCGCCTCGCGCTGAATGAGAACAACGTCGGCCCGACGAGCCGCCAGCACGTCCTTGAAGCGAAGTAGTCCAGCCTTGACGAGACCAAGCGCGGTGCGAGGCAAAGCGTTACGTTGGTAGAGTGATTCAAAAAGTTTCGCATCCAGGAACGGCAGAATTGAGAGCGTGATTCCCCGCTCAGAGAGGGGTCCGGTAAATTGGTCCAAGCGATAACGAGTCGCTGCTGCTTGGACCGGGTATGATGCTAACGCCACAACTTTCATGCTTGCGAGATCGAATGCGCTGTTGGGCCTAAGAATCCTGGCTACTTCTAATCGGGTCTAATCTCGGAGCGCCATTTGACACTATCTAAGAATGGCGGCTGATCTTTTTGGCAAGTACGCAGGTTTCCAGAACCAGAAAGTCCATCTCTGTTCTCATAAAGCACCGGTAGCTATCTTCGGGAGTGCATACAATTGGTTCTCCCCGCACATTGAAGCTGGTGTTGACAATCACCGGACAACCGGTCCTGGCGCGACTCTTTTGTAAGCTCTGAAAAACATCGTAGCACTGCTGTTTCGCGCTGCTGCCCGCTCCGCTACAAAAACGCACCTTCTTTGTATCCCAAATGTTCGAAACAGTCTTGCTGGTGATGTGGTGTCGGGTAATAAATTTCGTACCCACGCCGTTGTCGTCCAGGTGTTTGATATTAACATCGCGGTGCTGTGGTACCCGCATGATGATGAAATCTGTGACGCGCATCCGGGCCGAATGAAAGTGGCACGAGTTCGAACTCCAGCTTGGCTTCCTGAAACAGTGGGTTGAACTTTCGGACCCAGCACAAACTGCTGGTGTCCATCACCCGCTGCATGGCTAATGGGTAATTCATCACGCAGACATATTGCGCGCCCGCCAATCTAAGAGACGGACCGTCATTCTACTGAGAACGTCAACTTTGATGGGATTAAAAGCGACGGTTGCTGTGGTAACAGCAGAGGGAATTCTTTTCACAGCCAAGCTCTAGGGAGTTGCAATCGCTTCGCAATACCTAACCCACCAGAACTTCGCGAAACTGACGCTACGAGATTGAGATGAGCTACCGCGTTTCCGCAGTCGCACCTGCCGAGCCTTCCGATTTTTCACCGGGTTCGGCGTCCGCGTAGTAGCTCGAGTAGTAACCAGCGTAATAATAGTCCTGAGTCTCGAGCTTCACATTGTTTAGAACCACTCCGAATATATGGGCACCCACATCGAGCAGTTGCTGCTTGGCGCGCCGAACCACAGCTCGCGAACTCTTGCCACTGTGGACCACAAGGACCACGCCATCGGCCATCGTCGAGAGAATGGAGGCATCGGTAAAGGAGATCGCGGGAGGTGAATCGATGATGATGTGTCCGAAGCGCTCGCTCAGCAAACCCAACAGCTTCCGCATTTGGTCTGAACCAAGAAGCTCAGCTGGATTTGGCGGCACAGGGCCCGAGGTTAAGAGTTTAAGATTAGGAAGTTTGTCGTAAGTCTGCAGCAGTTGGTCGAGATCAGGCTCACCGGAGAGCCAATTGGTTAGCCCTCTTGAATTTGATATATCAAAGTGGGCGTGGAGTCTGGGTCGCCGTAGATCGCAATCGACAATCAGCACCTCAGCTCCGGTCTGCGCCAGCATGAACGCGGTATTAATCGCCGTCGTTGTCTTTCCTTCCGATGGCTGGCTCGAGGTGACGAGTATGGTCTTCGGTGGCTGCCCCGCTGAGGAGAGTAACAGCGACGTGCGCAGATGCCGGTACGACTCGGCAATAGGGGAACGTGCGTCGTCGATCATTGCCAGCGCGGTTGACTCGGCTGGCCCGGCTGGGGCCACACCGGGGATGCCTATCAGTCTGGACCGATCAGATCGGCTCGCGGGAATCAAAGCCAGAGCCGGCAAGTGGATATAGCGATCGACGTCCTCAATTGATTTTACTGTATCATCGAGGAAATCCAGCAGAAACGCCAGGCCGATTCCCGCAACCAAAGACAACAAGAAAGCGATTAGGATGTTACGTAGACGCGGCGGCCCGACAGGCGTGGTCTTCAAACGGCTGTAGGTCGCGATGGTGACCTCGTTGGATCTGTCGCTGGAGGTTACCTGCAGCTCACGCTGGCGCTGCACCAGGGTATTCAGATATTGTTTATTGGTCTCGAGTTCCTGACTGATGGCGATCAAGTCGATCTGATCCCGCACCTGTTGCGTTGTAGTTCCCTTTTGCTGTTCATAAGATCTCTTCAGGCTGTTCTGTTTGGCCACTGCGGCTTCGTATCGTCTTTTCATCGACGAGACGATTTCAGTCGGAGCCTTGGCGAGTTCTGCCTCGATGGGTCTGATCTGAGCATCAATCTTCTTCACCTCGGGCCACTCGGATGTATAGACCATGAGCAAAGCCTCACGCCTCTCCTTAAGCGTCGAGATTCTGTCTCTCAGTTTCTCGACACGGGCCGAAGTCTGCACGTCAGGTATCGAAAATGAGTCTGATTCTTTCCTGGCGGCCTCATACTGCGCCTGAAGATTTTTTCTGTCGTTCTCGGCATCGAGTAACTGGCTGCTCAGTGTTGCCAGTCTCTTGGCCTCTAGATTGCCATTAGGATCGGTGGTCAGCGGTAGATTGTGGGCCTTGGCATAGTTGAATTGCCTTTCCTGATCGGATTTGATCTTGGTCTGTAGGCTGGCAATTTCCCTGGCTAGAATATCTTCCGCTTTGGTTGAACCGAGGGTGGCCCGGGCCAGGTTGTTATTGACGAAAACTTCGGCCAGGGTATTAGCGATCTTTTGGGCTAACTCCGGATCGGAATGGGCAAACTTGATCTTGACCAGATTCGTCATTGGGATCGGTTCTATGGTTTCGCCGGCTATGATAGCATCCTCGTAAGGCTCCAGTTTTGCGAGTTCTTCGGCGCCGAGGGCTCGGTTGGCTACTTCGTTTTCTCCAACCACCGAAAGTGCCGTAGCTGAGTCGGGTGAAACATACGGCTTATTTCTAGAGCTGGAGAAAATTCTACGCAGAGAGGCGAAGATGCCTCCCTGACTCTGACCACCAAAGAAGGTCGGGTTGTTTTGCAGATCCAGGGTCAGCACCACCTGGCGAGCCAGGGCGGGGTTCTCGAGAAGCTTGAGTTGGGTGCCCCAGAAGGCGGGATCACTCTGGGCGTTGATTACAATATCTTTTGTCTGCAACACACTTCTCGGCTTCGGCTCAATTCGAATAGTTGTCTCACCTTCATAAATCGAGGGCGAGCGAAACATTTGAATGGTCACCAAAGAAGTAACGGCCAAAACCAGACTAAGGATCAGCCACTTACGCTTCAGGACTATAAATAAATAATCGCGGAAGGTGGTGGGATCGAGGGCCGACACACCATAAGGCTTTCCCTGGGCGATCTCAGCCAATGGCCGATCCAATTGGCGGTCGAGCGGACTTAACGGTATTAGACGATTGTCTGGCGACATCATAATTTTCAGACCTTCACAGACCGTAAACTACGGCGGATAGAATAATAGCAGAGACTCGCCGTCTGGCAAGGGGCACCCCCCCGGACTCAACCTTGAGTCACGGTTTGGGTCTTCTTTTCCGAAGAAATGAAGTCCGACAGCGCGTGGTGCCATGAGGGCAGCGGTTCCAACCCAATCGCCTCGGAAAGCAGACACTTCAAGCGCGAATTCGCAGGCCGCAGGGCCGGTCGATTGAGAGAGCGCATCGTAACCGTCTCGAGATTGGTCTGGTCGTAACCTCCAACCTCCAGAGCAGCGCGGGTGAACTGCTCGTAGCTGGCGCCATCTCCGGAATTGACAACGTGAAAAACTCCAGGAAGATCCAGCTCTACCAACTCCCGTAATCGTGCCGCCAGATGCGGTGCATAAGTGGGGGTTCCCGAAGCGTCGCTGATTGTCTTAAGCCGTTCGCCGCGCCGGCCCCGTTCCGCAACGGTGCTCAGGAAATTTCTTCCGCCGCACCCAAAAATAAAGCCGGTTCGAACAACGATGGCCCGCGCAAGTGCCCGCTGCGCCCTGCGCTCCCCCTCCAATTTCGAAGAGCCATAAACGCTTATTGGGTTTGGATCATCTCGCTGCGTATAAAATCCTTCCTTGGCGCCGTCGAAGACGTAATCCGTCGAGATCGTGACGAAAACAGCGCCGCACTGGCGGCTGGCCTTGGCGAGATTTTCCGGTCCGTTCGCATTAGCTGCGTGGGCCCGAGCGGAATCGATCTCACAGCCATCAACATCGGTCCAGGCGGCGCAATTGATCACCGCGTCGGGTCTTACTTGTTCAATCGTAGTGCTGACGGATGCGGTATCACTGATGTCAAGAGTTTCGTGGGTATAACTAAAAATCTGGTCGTGTTGCGCGAGGCAATGTTCCTCGACTGCCCTGCCGACCAGCCCTCCTGCGCCTGCAACCAGGATTCTCAAGCCGCGTCTACCTCCGTTCCATACTGTTGCTTGTAGTAGTCCCGATAAGCGCCACTCCGTGCCCGCTCGATCCAACAGGAATTCTCCTGGTACCAGGCGATACTTTTGCGCAAACCACTTTCCCACGTTTCAAGCGGACGCCAGCCCAGTTCGGATTCGGCACGTGAAGGATCAATTGCGTAGCGACGGTCATGGCCCGGCCGATCTTTGACGAAGCGAATCAGGGACCGCGGTTTGCCCAAGGCATCGAGTAGCGATTCTGCTACTTCAATATTCCGATGCTCATTGCGCGCACCTATGTTATAAACTGCGCCCGCGCGACCGTGCAGCAGGGCGAGCAGGATCGCGCGGCAATGATCCTCAACGTAAATCCAATCCCGAACGTTCAGACCGTCTCCATAAAGCGGAATAGGTTCATCGTGCATCGCGTTAGCGATAGCCAGAGGTAGAAATTTCTCCGGAAACTGGCGCGGACCATAGTTGTTTCCACAGCGAGTAACAACCGTGTCCAGACCGAAGGTGTAATGCGCGGCTCGTACCAGATGTTCTGCGGCAGCCTTAGAGGCCGCGTACGGGCTGTTGGGTGAAAACGCCGAATTTTCAGTAAAGTAGGCATTTTCGTCCTCGGGAAGACTGCCCATGACTTCGTCAGTTGACACCTGAAAAAAACGGCGCACCCCGCGTTCGCGTGCTGCATCGAGCAGAACCTGCGTGCCCAGCACGTTGGTGCTCAGGAACTCATCAGCCGAAAGAATGCTGCGATCGACATGCGACTCCGCGGCAAAATTGATGATCGCGTCGGTGCCAGGCTCGAGCGCATCGAGCACCGCTCGTGAGTCCGCAATA
>JACCSP010000065.1 GCA_013812905.1 Pyrinomonadaceae bacterium | reverse complement strand
CTGCAGCAGAACACGCTTAGCGAGACCGACAAGAAACGTGTGCCAGGTTATCCGCAAGACATGGTCATGATCATGGACAAGGAAGTCGCCAAGCCCGAAACCTACGGACTCCCACCGGGATGGACCGCGTCGATGATGGGGATGATGACGCTCGTGCGTGTTCTGCCGCCTGATTTATACGAAGAGGTCCAAAGAAGAATTAGAGAGGGCATTGCAGAACCGCCGTCGCACAGTCCTGCACAGCCTGCTCACAAACATGGATCGTGAAGTGATCACTTCTACAGTAGGAACTACAGATGAACCAACGGACCGGAGGCCACTTGAGTTATCAAAGACAACTCGCCCGCGGATTATTTGTAGGGCTGCTGCTGGCATTCCTGTCAGTTGCTGCTCTGGCACATGCGAAGCTTGAGCGTTCCGAGCCAAAAAACAACTCCACGCTGCAGCAAGCACCGAAGCTCGTTGAGCTCTGGTTCAGCGAAGAGCTTGAGTCGGGCTTCAATTCGATCGAAGTAAAAGATCAACAGGGCAAACGTTTCGATCAAGGTGGGGTGACCTTATCCGAGGGGAACAAGAAGGCGCAGATCGCACTGGCGCCCCTCGGCGCGGGCATTTACGTCATTGTCTGGAAGGCCCTATCGCTGGACCAACATACGTTGCGTGGAGAGTTTACTTTTACGTTAGCTCGAGGCGCCGAACCCGGGGCTGCAACCGCCTCTCCATCGCAAGGGCCGGGCTCAGCGGCGATGGATTCGATGCCGATGGGGAAAAGCGAGCAAGACTATGAAATTTACCCCAGTCAAAGCGCGGTCCGTGGGCTGAGCTATTTGTCGATGATGATGCTTTTCGGTGGCTTTGCTCTTTACCTGCTAGTGCTGGCGCCTGCGCTCAGTCAGGAGAGTTTGCAAGAACCTGCAAAAGTGGCCCAGGTTAGAAACGCGACCGCTTGCCGCATAGTCAAATGGTCGTGGATTAGCGTCTTGTTGCTCCTGTTGACGTCTTCGGTCTCGCTCGTATTTCAAGTCTCGGGAGTTTTCGACAAGTCTTTCGTGGAGTCTTTCTCGCCATCACTGCTAGGGCAGGTCATTTTTAACACGGGCTATGGTGGGCACTGGTTTTTGGAAATCCTTTCCATAGCTCTGCTCATCGTGATCCTGGCGATTCTTACACGCCAGCTCAAGGGGGCGCCGGACCAAGCCCATCGGGTGCTGTGGTGGGTAGGGCTTTTCGCAGGTGCGGTGCTGCTCCTAGCGCCAAGCTGGACCGGTCACGCGCTTGCATCGGTTAAAGACTTTCGCCTGGCTGTAGTTACTGATTGGTTGCATTTGTTAGCAGGAGGATTTTGGCTTGGCGGTCTGTTTCATCTCGCCATTACGCTGCCTTCGCTAGTCGTGAGCGTGGACAAACGTCACCGCATCGGTTTGTTGGCTCAAGTTATTAAGCGGTTCACAAGAGTGGCGATGCCGAGCGTGGGGCTGCTGGTGCTGGCCGGTCTTTACAACACCTGGGTTCACGTCCCGAGTCTTAGTGGCTTGTGGATGACACCCTACGGAAAGACGCTTCTGCTCAAGCTCTTCTTTGTTGGTCTGATGCTGTTGCTCGGTGGACTGAACAACTTCCATTTCGGGAAACGCGTTGCACGCCTGGCGCAGATGCAAGGCAAAGCCGATAACGATGTGGAGCGCCTCAAGTTGGAGCGAGGCTTTGCTCGCTCAGTCGTATCGGAGGCGGCCATTGGCGTCATAGTGCTATTGGTAACGTCTGCTCTTGTTTTCATGACACCGGCGCGCAGCCATCCGGCGATGTCACCAGACGAACATCCTGTGAGGTCCTCTGCCGGTAGCGGGCAGGTGAGCCATCGGTGGTCGAAGACGACGATCAATTGAAGATCTGTGTTGATTCGGAAACCAGATGAAGCTAAATCGTTTTGAGAAGGCGTTGATGAACAACCCGGTGCGCGCTCTGGTGCAGCGCCGGCACGAGGCTGCCCTAATGGAGCGTTTCGGGGGCCGCGTTGAAGGTGGTCGGGTGCTGGAAATCGGGTGCGGTCGTGGGGTCGGCACGGAAATTATCTTCGAGCGCTTCCGCGCGCAGGAGGTACAGGCCTTCGACCTTGATCCCGTTCATCGCCGAACTCGAAAATCAGGGAATTATGGAAAAACAACTTGAGTGGTTCTTTGGCGACTTCGTAGTCGGCGTGGCTCGCCGACTAAATTCAAATGGATCACACTAACCGGAAGGAGAAACCTGATTATGCAGAATCAAACTAGGAAGCTTGAAACGCGAATCAATGTAGTTCTAGCGATGATACTCGCGGCGGGTGTGACAACAGGGCTTCATTTCGCGGTTAGCGCTCATGACGATAACGAGAAGGCCGTGAGCGAGGTTTTGAAACAGGAGGCAGCAGCCTTTGAAAAGGGGGATGTTGAAGCGCTCAACAAATTTTGGGCCAACGACGAATGGGTTTCCGTGTTCGAGAGCGGGGGCGCCGACATCGGTTGGGCCAACTACCGCGACCATCACCTGAGTCCAGAGATGAAAGAGCTAAAGAACACAAAGCATACTCTCTCGGATATCCGCGTTCGTGTTGCGGGTAAAACCGCATGGGCCACGTTTAAGTACTCGCTGGCTGGCGACCTGAAGGAGCGCCACATTGATGTAAATGGCCTGGGCACAGCCATCCTGGAAGAACGCAATGGACGATGGCTAATAGTGCATCGGCATACGAGTGCGCGGCGCCGTGCGCCCGTACCTGCGCCCGCGGCAAGTCCCGCGAAGAACTAGGTGAGGTATGGACGAGAGGTCGCGCCCTGTCGCGCGAATTAGTAACAATGAAAACCAGACAAATTGTTGGGATTGGCCTGGGTTCTGCTGGAGGTTCTTACCAGTGTCGGCCATCTGCTGCTAATGATGATCTTGCCACGCGAGCCATATCACAGTCTTACAACGAGGTGTTGCTCGAACTTGGACTCGTGGTGGTAGGCATCCTGTTAAGGAGCAAGAAGAGAACGCAATAGTGACGATGCATCGGATACCGATTGAGGAGTTTCGGAGTCGTCCCTGACACGCTCAATCAGTTTTCCCTCAGCCCCCTCAGTTCCGAATCGACATTCAAGGAGAAGACTACATGGCGACAGCACAATACAGAGATCCCGTTTGCGGTATGCAGGTCGAGGCAGCAAAATCTGCGGGCCAGTCTGAGCACCGCGGGCAAACCTACTACTTTTGCTCTCGGGGTTGCAAAGAGAAATTCGAACAACACCCGGAGCAATATGAGGACAAATCGAGAGAAGAGGAACGTTATCGCTCAAGGTTTCAAGCAGCTGTACGTTTCGACCAACCCGCTTCCCACGATGGTTGGCAACCCTGAGTTCGCTGTTTCTCCATTGGCGCAGCATTCTTTATTACCAGATGGCTGCCTGCACCGTTCGGAGGATACCGGTTGCCGCCGTTTGTGCACTTCGCGACCCCTTTCATTTTCGGGTCGTCAACGGCATTGCTCTGGAACGTGAAGATTGATTCGAGAAACAAATCAAGAGAAAAGGGCGCTGGTGAAGACTCGAGCAATCGGGAATGAACGAGCGACACCAAGCAGCCACGTCACGTTTTCTTGGCCCCCAAAACATTAACCAATGATTTCACTTTCGCACAGGAGAACCTTCAATGCGACGAACTATAAGTTTGGTGACTTTGCTAACCCTAGCAATTTTAGGGATCAGTTGTGGTACGGCAGATAACTCAAATAGCAACGCAAACACAACGGTGACGACGACACCGGGTGCTACGAGCACTCCCAGCAATGCCAACGTGCATGACAACATGAACGCGACCGAGCACTCGAATATGAATATGGGCAAGGGCAACAGGAACGGCAACATGAATATGGCTAATCACAACATGAACGCCAATAAGAAACCTTAGTTGGCGTGGGCGGGTTAGCCGCTGACAAGTGATCCGTTCTGGCGTTGCCGCGGGCCATCTTGGGGCGTGAAGGGTTCTTGGTCGTTTGCGATGCCAAGCAACATTGAACGCTCGAACCTATAGCACCACCTCGGCGAATTTGAAAGCACGGCCGCGGCTTAAAAAACAACATAGCCGAGTGGCCCACAAGTCTTCATGAGTGCTGAGATTTGACTAAGGAGAACCAGGACGTGGATGACCCTGACGCTGAGTCAGACACCAACCGCAGCAACGACCGTGTAATGTCCAGGGTCGGATTGAATCCCGGCACACCGCGCTGGGTGAAGGTGTTCGGGACTATTCTCATCTTCGTGATCCTGCTCTTTGTGATAATGTTGTTCACGCGTGGGTCACACGGCCCCGGCCGCCACCTGGGGCCGGGCAGAGGCGGCCAATCACCAGGCGCTGAACGTGGCGCACAACAGCCATGAGATTGGCACCTAGCCTGCGCAAGTTCGCGCTTACCACGCATGTCATCTCGTCCGTCGGCTGGCTCGGGGCGGTCGCTGCTTACCTCGCTCTCGCCATCGCCGCCCTAGTCAGCGACAGCAGTCAGACGGTGCGTGCCGTCTTCCTCGCGATGGAATTGATCATCAAGTTCATCATCGTCCCGTTGAGCCTCGCCTCGCTGCTAACCGGACTGGTCTCGTCACTCGGCACGGCCTGGGGGTTGTTCAGACACTACTGGGTCGTTTTCAAACTTGTCTTGAACATTTTGGCCAATATCATCCTGCTGCTGTACCTGCAGTCGATTGGCTATTACGCAGACGTGGCGGCCGGCACAGATCTGTCTAGGGCCGATCTCGCGATGCTGCGGGATCCGACTCACGTACTGCACTCCGGTGGCGCTCTGGTGGTGTTGCTCGTAGCCACTGTCCTGGGCGTCTACAAGCCGCGCGGCATAACGCCATACGGGCGTCGCCAGCAGCACGAGGAACGAAAGGCGTCCTCGGCGTAGATGGTGAGACTCACGCATGGCCCTCGAATTGAGTCAATAACGAATTTGTTCTGTGAAAAGAAAGTTGGAGAATTAGTCAAAGCAGGATTTTCGGAAAGAGAACCAGCAACGATATGCACGTCCACAATGAACACTCCAAACCGGCTGAAGCTGTTATAGATCCAGTTTGCGCCATGACGGTCGACCCTACGGCTGCCGCCGGTTCGAATGAGTACAACGGAGAAACCTACTACTTCTGCAGCACGCACTGCCTGAACAAGTTTCACGAAGATCCAGAACAGTTTCTCAAACACTCGACTCAAGCGGCGCAGTCACAGCCGGTTGGAATTCAGCGTGAACCGAAAGCTACTGCTGCACCACAGGCTCAGACTTACACCTGCCCAATGCATCCTGAAGTGCTTCAGAACAAGCCTGGTTCTTGTCCGAAGTGCGGCATGGCGCTAGAACCGGTTGTTGTCATGGCACCGCAGCAGAAAATTGAATACACGTGCCCGATGCACCCGGAGATTGTGCGCGACGCGCCCGGCAATTGCCCCATCTGCGGTATGGCCCTGGAGCCACTAACTGTCAGTCTTGCCGAGGAAGAGAATCACGAGCTAACGGACATGCGGCGGCGTCTCTGGATCAGTGTCGTGCTTACCATTCCGGTCTTCGTGATTGGAATGAGTGACGTTATTCCCGGAGCACCATTGCAGCGCCTCGTACCGCCAGCCGTTCTGCCATGGCTTCAATTGATTCTGGCTTCCCCAGTCGTTCTGTGGGGTGGCTGGCCCTTTTTCGTGCGCGCCTGGCAGTCAATAGTTAATCGAAGCTTGAACATGTTTACATTGATCGGGCTTGGCGTGGGAGTGGCTTATGGCTACAGCGTTGTGGCCACACTATTGCCGGATATCTTTCCGCACTCGTTTCGCGGTCACGGCGGGACGGTTCCGGTTTACTTCGAAGCCGCCGCAGTAATCACTACTCTCGTGTTGCTGGGCCAAGTGCTGGAATTGAAAGCTCGTAGTCAGACGGGTGCGGCGATCAAAGCGCTGTTGGGGCTGGCGCCAAAGACCGCTCGGCGCATCCTGGCGGACGGCGGCCGCGAAGAAGATGTGCCGCTCGATCAGGTGCAGGTTGGCAATCTCTTGCGCGTGCGACCGGGAGAGAAGATTCCAGTTGATGGCGTTGTCGTCGAAGGCTCAAGCGCCGTGGATGAGTCGATGGTAACAGGCGAATCCATTCCTGTAGAAAAAAGAGCGGGAGAAAGTGTTATTGGCGCAACCGTGAATGGCACTGGGAGTTTGATCATAAAGGCAGAGCGTGTGGGTGCGGAAACTCTGCTTTCGCAGATTGTGCAGATGGTTGCCGAAGCACAGCGTAGCCGTGCACCGATCCAGAAATTGGCAGATCGTGTGGCCGCCTATTTCGTTCCCGCAGTCATTCTAGCTGCGATCATCACCTTCGTCGTCTGGAGCACCGTGGGACCAGAGCCAAGGATGGCCTACGCAATTATCAACGCGGTCGCGGTGTTGATAATTGCGTGTCCGTGCGCCCTGGGTTTAGCGACTCCAATGTCGATTATGGTCGCCACTGGCAAAGGTGCGCAGGCGGGGGTGCTCTTCAAAAACGCTGAAGCAATCGAGGTTCTTCGAGATGTTGATACTCTGGTGGTGGACAAGACAGGAACCCTCACGGAAGGGAAGCCCAAACTTCTCACGGTTGCTCCTCTCGCCGGTGTGAACGAGCGCGAGTTACTGCGCTTCGCAGCGAGCCTTGAACGAGGAAGTGAACACCCATTAGCGGCGGCCATTGTCTCGGGCGCTCAGGAGCGAGGGGTGGAAGTTGTGAATACACAGTCGTTCGAGTCTGTCACCGGCAAAGGAGTCAAAGGACAGGTCGATGGACACTCAGTTGCTCTGGGAAACCGCGGCTTGCTCGATGACCTGGGAATCGATCCCGGTGAATCGGCTGGGCAGGCGGAAAAGTTTCGCACCGACGGGCAAACGGTGATGTTCGTTGCTCTCGATGGCAAAGCGGCGGGGTTGATCGGCGTTGCTGATCCCATAAAGGAGAGCACGCCGGAGGCTATCAAGCAACTTCATGATGAGAGAATCCGCATCGTGATGATGACAGGCGATAGCCGAACAACAGCCAACGCCGTAGCGGCAAAGCTGAATATTGATGAGGTCGTCGCCGAAGTGCTGCCTAATCAGAAGGCTCAAATCGTTAAGCGCTTTCAGGCGGAAGGCCAAAAGGTGGCGATGGCGGGCGATGGAATCAACGATGCGCCCGCGCTGGCTCAGGCCCACGTTGGAATTGCAATGGGAACAGGAACTGATGTGGCGATGGAGAGCGCCGGCGTGACGCTTGTGAAAGGCGATTTGCGCGGCATCGTTAGGGCAAGGAAGTTAAGTCGCGCCACTATGGGCAACATCAAACAGAACCTTTTCTTTGCGTTTATCTACAACGTGATGGGTGTTCCGATTGCAGCCGGAGTTCTGTATCCATTTTTTGGTCTATTGCTCAATCCGATGATTGCGGCTGCAGCGATGAGTTTCAGTTCCGTTTCGGTGATTGGCAACGCCTTGCGATTGCGACGGGTCAATTTGTGACGCTCGCCGTTACGCCATTGGGTTATGCTTGCACCTTATGGGGCAGGAAAAAGAATCAAAAGTCCGGCCGTAGTGTGTTTTCCAAGGAGTTAGCAATCACCTTGTAAACGGCATGATTGTTGCACAATTACCAATCGCACGACTGGGATGTGTGGGCAACGTTAGGACGTTAAGGGAGAACGCAATGAATTCAAGAATCAAAAATTTCAATATAGCAGTTAGCGCCTTCGGCTTAGGGGCCGGACTACTGCTGGGCGCGGGCGGCAGCACAAACGTACAGGGACAGCATGATCCTTACTACGGGCAGGGGACTTACAGTGGGCGTGACTACGGTCGGCATCAGAAAGACGAGAAGCGCGCCGAGAAACGGCACCAGAAGAATGAGAAAGAAGAGCTCAAAGCACATCAGCGTAACGAGCGTGACCAGTATGGCAATGACGCCGACTTGCGCGATCACCAACGGGAGGAGCGTGAGGAGCTAAAGCGCCACCGGCGGGATGAGAAGAACGCTCGCAAGAGTCACCAGCGCAACGAACGCAATG
>JACCSP010000041.1 GCA_013812905.1 Pyrinomonadaceae bacterium | reverse complement strand
AACTCCCTTTCTATCTCAGCGGTGATGTTTGGCTCTCTATACTTTGTACTGAAAATGAGGTGAATGAGGATGGAAGACAAGGATTGAGGCATGTCTTTAGTCTCGCTTTCTCTTTATCTCGCGCCTTTGGCGCTGAAGAAAGTTCGAAGAACCTCAACCTTTCATGCCGCTACTCGCGATGCTTTCAATCAGGTGACGCTGAAGAAAAAGGTAAGCGCCGATGACCGGTAAGGCGAGCAGCATTGCTGCTGGCAATTGCACGCCCAGACGTGCCTCTGCCTGGCAGCCTACTGCAAAGAGTGTGACCATCAGCGGCATTGTCATCAGTTCTGGATCGCGAATGACCATCAATGGCCAGAGCACATCATTCCAGACGCCCATGAAAGTTAGGATGGCGACGGTCATGATAGCGGGCTTCGAGAGTGGATAAACGATGGTAAAAAGGATACGCCAGTCGGAGCAGCCGTCGAGCCTGGCAGCCTCGATCAATGACTGCGGAATGGATTGGAAGAATTGACGAAAAAGCAGCGCCGCATAGCTGCTCATCATCGCGGGCACAATCAGCGCCAGGTAGGAGTTGACCCAGCCGAACTTGACCATCATCGTGTAAAGCGGGATCAGCGTTACCTGTGCCGGGATCATCATGGTCACGAGTGCCAGAGTGAAGATCATGTCGCGCCCGCGAAATCTTAGACGCGAGAGCGCGTAACCGACCATCGAGCCGAAGACAATCACCGAGGCCGTTACGACCGCTGCGACAAACAAGCTATTGATGAATCCGCGCGTGATCGGAATTTTGCGGAAGACAAGACGGTAACTCTCAAGCGTGAACTGACGTGGAATGATACCGAAGCCGGCAATCTCCATCTCAGGCTTGAACGTTGCCGCCAACATCCATAAAAACGGGTAGAGAAAGATAATCGCCCCAAAGATCAGAATGGTATATAAGAGAAAACGCTTCATCACATCGCCTCTGTTTCTACGAAGCGCCGCTGAATGAGCACGACGATAAAAATAATCGTGGCCCAGAAGAAGCCGATGGTTGTGGCGTAACCCATCTTGCTGAAGAAGAATGCCTGCTTGTAAAGATAAAGAATGCCGGAGAGTGTGCTATTAGCGGGTCCGCCGCCGGTCATCACGTAAGGTTCTATGAACAGCGAGAAGCCCCCAATGGTTGACAGCACCAGCACCAGCATGATCGTTGGGTTGAGCATTGGAATGGTGATCAAACGAAACTGTTGCCAACCGCTCGCGCCGTCGAGTTCAGCCGCCTCGTACAGGTGTGATGGGATCGACTGCAAGCCAACCAGAAAGAGCACAATGTAAAGGCCGACGTTCTTCCATGTCGCCATTATCGCGATGGCCGGCATCGCAAAGCGATGATCCGTGAGCCAACCGATTTTCGGCAAGCCAATGAGCTGGAGCAACACGTTAATGATGCCCGTCTCCACGGCATAGAGTTGCTGCCAGAGAATGGTCACGACCACGCCTGAAATAACGAAAGGCAGGAAATAGCTGGCGCGGAAAAAAGCCCGCCCACGAATCTTTTGATTGAGCAACTGCGCCAGCCCGAGCGCAATAACCAACTGCAGTGGAATATGGATTAACAAGAAGTAGAGCGTGTTGCCGAGCGCACGCCAGACAAGCGGATCAGAGAGCAACAACCTGATGTTGCCCAGTCCGACCCACTTCATCGGCGTATAAATATTCCAACGGTGAAAGATTAAAACAAACGCGAAGGCGAGCGGGTAGCCGAGGAATATCACAAGATGGAGAAGATAGGGCAGAACCATCACGTAACCGATAGGATCAGGTGTTAGGTGTCGGGTGTCGGGTGCCGGATGTCTGGCTTCGGGTACAAGTGGAAGCAAGGCGGGTGACGAATCACTAAGGGCCTGCGACGGGACAGCTACGTTTTTCCCGGCACCCGGCCCCTGACCCCTAACACCCGTTTCATTGTGCGTCGAGAATTTGTTGGCTTCTCCGGGCTGCATCGTGCACCGCCTGTTCTGGTGGTTTGAGGTCAAAAACGACCGAAGCTTCAACTTCTTGAGCGATAGCGTCAAAAATCTCTTTAAGCTCCGCGATCGATTCAATGCTGCGCGCGGTCGCCAGTTGCTCGGCGAATTTGACCAGCTTTGGGTTGCGTTCAAAATAGTCGGCAAAAGTTTCATCCTCAAGGAGGCCGGCGCGAATCGGTAACTGGCTGCTCAATTCCAGCAGACGCAGATCATGACGCTTGGAAATGACGAATTTGATGAACTCCCAGGCCTCGCGTGGGTGTCGGCATGTCTTGAAGATAACGATGCTTTTGGGGTCAGCGAAGCTGACGGGCTGGCCGGTGGCACCATCGGGACGTGGGATTGGCCCAAAGTCGTACTCAAAATCGGCAGAGCGGTAGCGCTCAAGGTGACCGATGCTATTCGGCCCAACAAATTTCGCCGTCACACGGCCATCTAAGAAAACATCACCTTGAAAGGACTGGCGAGGGACATACCCCTTGGCAAAGCATTCATGCAGAAATCGAAAGATCGCTACGGAGGATTCATTACCAAACATGATTCGTCGACCTTGAAACAAGGTTTGACCATTCGTCGCGGCCGCGTAAAGGGGTAAGTAATCGTACAGCCGTTTATACCAGATAGGGTAATAATCAATCGTGGCCATCCACTGATCGATCCGCCCGTCCCCATCACGGTCGCGCGTTACGCGAGCCGCGGCCGCGAGAAACTCTGAGTAGGTGGTGGGAAACGACGAGACCCCGGCTTCGCGCAGCATCCGCGTGTTGTATAGCACCATGATCGGGTTCGACTTCCACGGAACCTGATAAAAATGGCCGTCCGAAGATCGATACTGGTTCAAAAGTTCCGGCGTCATACGCTCGTGCAGCACATCATAGAAATCCGGATAAGCATCTAGTTGGACGATGCCCTGAGCATCGAGCAGGTCTTGCATCGCCCCAGGAAAAACGTTGGCATAGATATCTGGCGTTGTGCCGCTGGCGATAGCCGCCAGGATGACTTCTTCCGACGATTGCCCCGAAGGAACTGGCTCAACTTTGATTTGGACCTCGGGATGCTGCACATTCCACTCAGCCGCAACCTGATTAGCAAAGTCCAGTTCCTGCGCGTTCGTCGCGCTCCAGTAGGTAAGCGTGGCGCGGCCGCCTGTGTCGACACTAGTTGAGGAGCGCGATGAGCTGCAGCTAACCGATAAAACGAGCAACAAAAGTATTGCGAGTGGTCTCATCTGAAGACTTGGTGATAAGTAAATATGAACGGGTTGCATATAGAAGCTCCCGCCGCATGATGAGCCTGTGTCAAACTCAGTCGGCTGAGAAAAAGGGGATTAGCTCAATCGCCACTCAATACAGAACCAGGAGCGGTAGGGACTGGATCCTAGACTCAATTGATTTAAAGGACACGTATAGCGTTCGTTGAGTGCGAACATCCGGTCGCTACCGCTCCCGGTTCCGTATTGAGTGGCATCGTTTATTGCAATCAATCATTGCCGTCCTTTACTCGAATGAGTTTTGACCTTTTTCCCGTCAACTTAAAACTCGTAAATCGCGGCTTCGTAAGGCTGCAATTTTCCGTTTTGCGGTGCGGTCGGATAATTGCCAAACAAGACTTTCCCTTTGCTCAAATCGAGGCCCGTTTTAAGCGATGCGGCCTTGTTTTTGAAGTTAAGCAGCACCAGGATTCTTCTCCCGTCCAACTCCCGCGTGTAGGCGTAAACGTCCGGATTGTCTTGATCCAGCAAAGTGTACTTGCCGTAAACCAGAACCGGATTGTCTTTCCGCAGCTTCACTATTTTCCTGAAATAGTTCAGGCAGCTATTCGCATCGGTGTCCTCGGCGGCGACATTGACGGTTGTGTAGTTGGGATTGACTTTGAGCCACGGTGTGCCGGCCGAAAAACCTGCATTCGCTGAGGCGTCCCACTGGAAAGGTGTCCGGCCATTATCGCGGGCGGCTATCTTTTGCGCCGCTAAGAATTGCCGCAAATCCCCACCCTTGTTTTTGATCTGTTGATACCAGTTGATGGATTCAATGTCGCGGTAATCCTCGATGTTGTCGAACTTGATATTGTTCATTCCTAGCTCATCTCCGGCGTAGTAGTAAGGCGTGGCGCGCATGGTGAAGAGGAAGGTGGTGAGCATTTTGGAAGACAGCTCGCGCCATTGCGGCGCATCGTTGCCCCAGCGAGTTACCATGCGCGGCTGATCGTGGTTGCCCAGATAAATCGTGCCCCAACCCTTATCCGCAAAGACGCTGTCCCACTTGCTGTAAATGTTTTTAAACTCGACCAGACTATATCCTTTCGGGTCGGGTATCTTCAGGCTGTCGGGTAGATAGCCAAGACTGACGCCTTCAAAGTGGTACAGCATGTTGAGTTCGTTTCTGTCAGCATCGACATAATCGAGTGCGTCCGCCGTAGTCACCCCAGCACCTTCCGCCACCGTCATGACATCGTATTTGCTGAGCGCCTCTTTATTCATCTCCTGCAAATACTTATGGACGTGCGGCCCGTTGGCATAGAATCTGCCCCAATCGCCCTTATACTGAGCGGGCATTTCCGGGAAGGTCGTATCCTTCGAGATAAATGGGATTACGTCCATGCGGAAGCCATCCACGCCTTTGTCGAACCAGAAACGCATCATCGCAAAGATTTCTTCTCTCAGCCTGGGGTTTTCCCAGTTCAGGTCGGGCTGCTTTTGCGAGAAGTAGTGGAGGTAATAACTCTTTGTTAGCTCGTCAAATTTCCAGGCGTCGCCATTGACGTCAAAAAAACTCCGACGGGGCGTCGGTTTTCCTTTTTCGGCGGGCCACCAGTGGTAATAGTCGCGGTAGGGATTGTCCCTCGAACTGCGCGATTGTTTGAACCATTCATGCTCGTCGCTGCTGTGGTTTACTACCAAATCCATTACCAGTTTCAAGTTGCGGTCGTGCATTCCCTTGAGCAATTCGTCAAAGTCCTGCATGGTGCCGAACTCCTTCATAATGCCTCGGTAGTCGCTGATGTCGTAGCCGTTGTCGTCGTTGGGCGAACTGTAAATGGGATTGAGCCAGATCACATCAATCCCCAGACTTTTCAGGTAATCCAGCTTCGACGTAATGCCCTTCAAGTCGCCGATGCCGTCGCCGTCCGAATCCTGGAACGAGCGTGGGTAGATTTGATAGACAATAGCCTCTTTCCACCACTTCCTGGCGTTGCCGCCCATACTTGCTCCCTCCGATACGGCGGCTTGCTTCGCCGGTTCATTCACCACACTCCCACTTCGGTCACGGCACCCGGGCACACACAATAGCCCACCCAAGGTCGCCAAAGCGATAAGACGGATTTTCATGACAAGCCTTTCCCGAATTGCGTCGTTGTTGAAAATTTGATTTCCGACATCACTAGGGCCCCAACCTTGAAGGGATCATAGTTTGTATCTTGTGGGAGTTGATCGACTTGACTCTTGCGCATGTTGGAGTCGATTTCAATTCACCCCAGCTTGGTGCTGCGGTAGCGGTGCGTCCTCAGTGGCGACTCACCCATGCCGCGGTCTCATGAGGTCATCTATGAAGCGGTGTTCGATGTCAAGAGGTTTTAAAGGCACACTCTGACCGCGACGCCGCCGCGCCTGGGTTGCTCTATTACCTGGTTGTTTGCTCTTTGACATGAGACTGTTGGTTTTTTAGTTTTACCGCCGTTTGCGGTACTCAACTGATCAAGGCTAACGAGCCACGATCAATCAGTATCACCACCCGCTAACCGCGTGGTGGTACTGACCTGCTCCAGCGGACCCTCAATCTCGGCGACAATCGCTACACATTTAACTCAGTTATCAAACTCAAGGTAGGGTTGCTTGCCAAGTGACTGATCCTGTTCGACTACATTGGGACAGTAGTGATTTGTTATTTGCCGTCACTATTGTCCGGGTTAGATATCAAAACGGATCTGATGTCTGTCATCTCCGGATGGCTTTCGAGTTACCTACAGCTTCGCATTGATAGGACTAGTGGCACCAGCAACTGACCGATGTCAAATGACAATTGGAAAATGGAAACTGTCCGACCTTCTGCTCCCGGCTCTGACTTCACCCCACTGCTGCTCCAGTGGAAGGCTCGAATAGCTTAGCCTGTTCCATGTCGAGCACGAGGTCGAGCGCCTGGTTGGTTCGCGCGACGGTGCGCGGGCTGAGGCGGACGACCCACTCACGCTCGCCGAACGCGCAGGTCGCCAGGACTTCATTGCCGAGTGGTTCTAAGAATTCGACGTGTGCAGTGATGGCGTTCCCATCAATCGGCCGGTCGTAACTTTGCCGGTCGTAAATGTCTTCGGGGCGGATGCCGAGCACAATCTGCCGGCGCTCGCCGAGCGCATGGCGCAGGGACGCGGCCTTAGACGCGGGGAGCTTTAGCTGCAAGGCTGAATCGGCGAGAAAAAGCGTGTTGTCGTGTTCGGCGAGTGTGCAGTCAATGAAGTTCATCGGTGGGCTGCCGATGAAGCTGGCGACGAATTGATTGGCCGGGCGATTGTAGATTTCCAACGGTGCGCCGATCTGCTGGACCACTCCGTCCTTCAGTACGATCAGGCGGTCGCCCATACTCATCGCTTCTACTTGATCGTGTGTGACATAGATCATCGTCGCGGCGAGGAGCTTGTGCAGCTTGATCAGTTCGGCCCGCATGGAGACGCGGAGCTTCGCGTCGAGATTGCTGAGCGGCTCGTCGAAAAGGAATAACTTCGGTTGCCGGACGATGGCCCGACCCACTGCGACACGCTGGCGCTGGCCGCCGGAGAGGCCCTGAGGTTTACGTTCGAGTAAACTGGTCAGGCCGAGTGTCTCCGCCGTCTGCCGCACGCGCCGGTCGATCTCCGACTTGGGGTACTTCCTCATTTTCAAGCCGAAGGCCATGTTTTCGTAAACGGTCATATGCGGGTATAGAGCGTAGTTCTGGAAGACCATGGCGATGTCCCGATCCTTGGCCGGGACATTGTTAATCA
>JACCSP010000343.1 GCA_013812905.1 Pyrinomonadaceae bacterium | reverse complement strand
GACCAATTTGCGCCTCCGTGCTGACATAGGCGTGAGAAGGATCGATGAAAGTGACACCTTCCATCAGCAGACGGCGGATCGTGCCGCGTCGGAGCAAATTCTCAAACTCGGCCAGGTCGGCGCGGGTGTTGATGCCGGAAACCTCTCGCGCATCTTGATGAAGATAGATGGCGATCTTTTCACCGCCGGCCGCAAGAATTGCAGGTACGTCTGTCAAATAGTATTCGCCTTGCTGATTGGCTGGCTTGACCTCATTTAGAGCCCTAAAAAGCTTGATCGTCTCGAAGCAATAAATGCCCGAGTTGATCTCGCGAATGAGCCTCTCTTCCGGCGTGGCGTCTTTCTGCTCGACGATTCGAGCAAAACCCTCACTCGCGTCCCGCACCATTCGTCCGTAGCCGGTCGGGCTCTCCAGCTTGACGGTTAGAATCGAACAAGCCGCTCCGTTAGCCTGATGATAGTCAACAAGCTTTTGCAGAGTTTCAACGCGCACTAGGGGGACGTCGCCCGATAAGACAAGCAAGATCGAGTCTGAATCTTTCAGCGCTTCGCCGGCGGACATAACCGCATGGCCCGTTCCCCTTTGCTGCTTTTGTGTGACGAACTCCGCTGCGTCAGCATTACTTCCGAGTTCACGACGAACTGCCGCCTCGACCTCGGCCGCCTGATGTCCTACAACTACATAAATTTTCTCGTGATCTAACGCGTGGGCCTTGCGCGTAACGTGTGCGATCAGCGGGTGGCCGCCCAACTCGTGGAGCACCTTCGCCTTTTGGGACTTCATGCGAGTTCCCAATCCGGCGGCCAGGATTAACACATCAAGGGGGCGCTGCTGTTGTTGGGGAATCAATCGAGGTTCTTTCTCAGTTATGCAGGAACAGCCGGTTGTGAGACAGCTTGTTGCCGGCAGGCGACAACCACATTGGCTAAGCTCTCGGAATCGTGGCGCGCCTTCTCCCCCTCAGCCAGAAGCGCAGCGCGAACGACCTCAGTATCGCCGTCTCGCACCCTGTTAATGGCGTCCCCTTCAAATCCGACTTGGTTTGCACCTTCGGCCGCGTACCGCCGCCGCTGTTCTTCACTAACGGGTCGACTGTTTACGATTACGAAATCAAAGTGAATTTCGGGAGCATATTTCTTAACCATTTCTAGATGCTGACGCGCAGTGTAACCGTCGGTTTCACCGGGTTGCGTCATTAAGTTGCAAATAAAGATCTTCGTCGCCTGGGCATCTCCAATGCTTTTCGCTACGCCCTTGACAAGGAGGTTCGGCAGTATGCTTGTGTAAAGCGAACCGGGACCGACGGTAATTACATGGGCCGTTCGAATGGCCGCAAGCGCGTCTGGCAGAGGAAGACACTGTTCGGGCTCCAGCCGTAATGACCTGATGGCCGAACGTGATGCCGTAATCTGTGTTTCGCCCCGAACGACAGTGCCGTCTTCCAGTTCCGCCACCAGCCGCACGTCGCTGATTGTCGCCGGATAGATGTGGCCTTTGCTGGCCAATACCTCGCAAGAAAGCCTTACGGCCTCAACAAAGTCTCCTGTTACTTCTGTTAGAGCCGCCAGAAAGAGATTGCCGAAACTGTGGCCCCCGAGGGCCCCATCGCCGCGAAAACGATAACGAAACAAGCGAGACAGCAGAGTGGAATCTTCCGAAAGCGCGATCATGCAATTGCGAATGTCGCCAGGCGGAAGCATCTGAAGTTCATCGCGCAAACGGCCTGAGCTTCCGCCGTCGTCGGAGACAGTGACGATTCCCGCGAGGTTTTCAATCCAAACTCCGTCGTCCTGATGTTTGTCTACTCGTTGCTTCAGACCTGCCAGAAGCGTTGAGAGTCCGGTGCCCCCGCCGATAGCAACAATTCTTAGACCGCCCGTTTTGTGGGATGAAAAACGCAAGTTTTAGTTCTCCCTCTGAGACTACGCGCACGCGTAGGCTTGGAATCATACCTAAAAGACGAAGGCTTTCAAACTACCAGAAATATCGATGGAGTGAGGCGGGGAAACTAAAGTCGCGGTTGAAAAACCAGCTTGTCGAAGTCCGGGTCATTTCGCAATGAGGTCAAATCCTGATCGTGCTGTGCGCGAACGCGGAGATTCGGCTGAAGATCCAGCGCCCGCTGAAGAGACTGCAATGCGAGATCCACCGAGCCCAGACGAGCTCGAGTTGCCGCCAACCCGTAATGAATATGAGCCGCCTCAGGTTCTCGCTTCAGTGCCCGCTCAAACATCTCCTGCGCGGCCACGTACTCGCCGCGATTGAGTTCGATGACGCCCCGGTCGTAGAGGGAGTCAGCGTCGCGAGGAAGCATATTCTCAGTACGGAGACGGGCCTCTGCAATGGCCAGATATGTTCTACCACGTGCTGCCACCTCCGACACTAGGGAATACTTGTCCAACAGGGCGCGAAACTGGTTGCGTGCTTCGCCGAATCGGCCGTGTGTAAACTCTCGATGAGCGCGTTCAAAAGCCATCAACGCCGCAGACTCATCAACGGTAGGCTGGCGGCGGGGAGGGGGCGTTGCCGTAATGGGTCGTTGCGCACGTACGGCTGCGAGCTTCTGAGTCTTTTTGACTGCCGGGACTACAGTCTTCTTGGCACGAGTGACGCTAGCTTTGGCTTTTATCGCTGAATGCGCGGCCATGCTCTTGGCGATTTTAGGCGTTTTCTTCCGCGAAGCGGTCGAGGTCCTCTTTGCCAAAGGCTTTTTAACTCGGCTTTTGGACGCGGCAGATTTACGCCCTACAGGTTTTGAGGCAGTTACCCTTTTGGCCTTGGGTCGAGCAGACTTGGCCTGCAGTGAACGGCCTTTAACAGAAGACTTGGGTGATGACTGGCGCGTGGCCGTTCGCGATGTCGATCGTCTTATGCCTTTGGTCACTGGGCTACTCATAAGTTCAGATTGAAAGGCTAGGTCGGCGCTTTGAAAAGTGCCGCGGAACGGGCTGGAGCTTAACATAGCCACCCTCGTAAATCAACGTAAAAAGGGGAGTTGCGGGCCCTACTAAACTCGCGACCCGGCCCCTCCGACCCCCCAGTGGCTAACAGAGAATAACACTTGAACGTCATTGTTTGCTGTGTTAGAGTGCCCAAGGCTCTTTGGCGTTCACTCACCTTTCACGGTCTCAGCGAGAAGAGCCCAACAAGAAGCGCCTAGACATCAATCTCTTGCGGTAGCAAGCCCGACTTAAACAGCACCCACCGCGGGGCTTGCACATACTATTCAAAAGAAAGCTGTATTAATGCCAGACACTCCAATCCTGTTGCGTGAACAGCAGTATCATCAGATCAAGGCTGTCTTGACTCGACTGCGGAAGGACGCCTCGGCCAAGGTGGTTTTCCTTGTCGGTAAGGATGGACAGGAGATAGCTTCACAGGGCGAAGTGGGGAGTCTTGACACAACCAGCTTGGCCTCACTCGCGGCTGGCAACGTAGCTGCGACGGGAGGCATGGCTCAGCTGATTGGCGAGAAAGAATTCCCCACCCTTTCGCACGAAGGCGAACGAGAGAGCATTCACATCTGCGTGATCGGCCGGCTTCTGCTAATGGTCGTCTTTGATGAACGTTCGAGTCTGGGACTCGTGAAGTTGCGAAGTAGGCAGTTCTCACACCAGATTGCCACAATGTTCGAAGCCATTGCCGAGGCCAGCAGCGAGGACCTCGACTCGCCGTTTGCCGGAATCACAGACGAAGACATCGAGAGCCTCTTCAGTTAACGAAGAAACGACTATGACTTTTATCAATTACGCATCCCGGGAGATCAACTGCAAGATCGTTTACTACGGCCCAGGACTCTGCGGTAAGACCACCAACCTGCAGCACATCTTTGATTCCACAGCTCCCCAGTCGCGAGGCAAACTGATCAGTCTCGCCACCGAAACGGATCGAACACTATTTTTCGATTTTATGCCCCTTGAACTTGGGACCGTCCGAGGCTTCAAAACTCGCTTCCACCTGTACACCGTACCCGGCCAGGTCTTCTATGACGCTTCGCGTAAGCTAATCCTCAAGGGCGTGGACGGCGTTGTGTTTGTGGCCGACTCTCAAGAAGAACGCATGGACGCCAACGTTGAATCGCTCCACAATCTTGAGGAGAATCTTCGCGCGCAAGGGTACGATCTCATGACAATGCCTTATGTGCTCCAGCTAAACAAGCGTGACTTACCTAACATTATTCCGACGGAGGATCTTGCCGCAGAGTTGCAGCGCAAAGGTGAACCGGTTGTCGAAGCCGTGGCTTCTTCAGGCACCGGTGTTTTTGATACCCTTAAGGCGGTTGCCAAGCAAGTTTTAACAGAGTTGCGTAAGGGGTAGTCCAGCTAGCCTCAGTCGAGCGACTTCAGCATCAACAAACCGTCCCCCCCATTCGAATAGTACTTAGGCAGTCGCTGTGTGACGGCATAGCCTAGGTTCTCGTAAACCTTCTGGGCAGCAGTGTTTAGCGACCGCACTTCGAGTCTCACGAGCCGCACATTCCGCCTGCGGAAACCTTCCTCAACCTGCAGCATAAGGCGCTTTCCTAAGTGGCGACGGCGATGTTCGGGTGTCACCCCGACGGTGGTTACGTGGCCCGTGTGGTCGGGTTCGACAAGTCCGATCACAAATCCGACCATTACGCCGCCGGACGTAACGGCGCGGTAGGAAACGGATTCGGGTGCCGTCAAGAGATACTCAAATGTTTCGCGGCTGTAGGCTTCGCCGTCCACGAAACAACGTTGGTCCAGGTGCCAGCATTCGTCGAGTTGCGAAATGGTGAGGGGACGCACGTCGTACCTAGTACCTACGCTTGGGACCAGAGCCGGCTCCGGCTTCGGCCGAAGATAGCTCTCGGGCTGCGCCGGCTGGGTCCACCATCGAGTACGGATTTTTTTAAGTACAGCCATCTTTCGGAATTGTCCGTTTGACATTCTCAGTCTAACACCATCGTTTTCAGAATCACTAGATCAGTAACATGCAGTCGCCATAACTGTAAAAGCGATAGCCTTGAGAGACCGCGTGACGGTAGGCCTGGAGCAGGAAATCGCGACCGGCGAATGCGCACACCAGCAGGAGCAATGATGACCGGGGAAGATGAAAATTGGTCAGCAGAGCATCAATAACACGAAAGTTGTAACCGGGCACGATAGTCACGTCTGCTTTAGTTCGCGCAGGTTCAAGCTGTCCCCTGGCATTCGCTGAAGACTCTAACGCCCGAGCGGTGGTCGTTCCCACGGCTATGACGCGTCCTCCGCCCACCCTCGCATCATTTATTGCGCTCGCCGCCTTCGCAGGAACCTGGAATTCTTCAGAGGCCACCCGATGTTGAGCGACGTTATCTACGCGCACCGGCTCGAATGTTCCGTAGCCAACATGCAGGGTGATCTCAGCTATTTTAGCGCCGCGGGCCAATACTAGATCCAAAATCTGTGGAGTAAAGTGCAGGCCAGCCGTGGGTGCGGCAACGGCGCCTTTTTGGCTCGCGAAGATCGTTTGATACCGCTCGCGATCTACCGGCGATACCCCGTCGGGGCGGTTGATATAGTGGGGGAGCGGTGTTTGGCCTACTTCTTCCAAAACGGCTTCCCATGGGCCTTCGTACTCAAAACGAAGTTTGCGAAGGCCATTTCCGGGAGCATCAAGCACATCTGCCCGCAATCGCGAATCACCAAATTTCAGGTGGGCGCCTTGCCTCAATCTGGCCCCAGGCTTCACCAGCGCCTCCCAAACTGATGCCCCCAGCTCACGCACTAGCAGGACTTCCACCCGACCACCTGAAGGATCGCGCTCACCAACTAAACGGGCTGGGAAGACGCTTGTGTTATTGATCACAAGGACGTCGTTTTCGCTAACATACCCGGGCAACGCGGAGAAGTATGTGTCAACCCAAGCTTTCTTTTCCCGGTCCACTACCAGCATCCGCGAAGAGTCGCGATGAGGCAGAGGCTGTTGCGCGATAAGCTCTTTCGGGAGTTCATAATCAAATTCCGAGATATGCATAAGGGGAAGGTACTTACGCGCTGGAGCTCACTCGGGAGTAGAAGCTGGAGCGGAAACAGGAGCAGGGTAGTGAGGGTGTTCCCGATGGAACACGGCGGTAAGCTGGGCCCCGAACAAAAGAATCAAACTTGAAACATAGCTCCAGGTTAGAACCGCCACCACGGCGCCTACAGAGCCGTAAATCTGATCGTAATGAAAATAATTAACGCTCCAGGCAAAGATGTATTTAGCTACCTCCCACAAGAGGCCAGCGAAAAATGCGCCTGGCAGCGTGTCTCGCAAACTCACCTCCGCCTTAGGCAGAAAGCGATAGACCACAATGAATAGAACTACGGTTACCAGATAGCTTAAGGCCGCGAAAATGCCTTGCCAGAAAGCGCTACCGACAGACATAAGGATGGGATAACGGGCCATCTGCCTGGGAGAAAGGTTGGTGGCTATTTCTCGTAGTCCCACCACAGCCGAAGTTACCGCCACGGACGACGCCAGCAGCAGCCCGACGATTCCAATCATCCCAACGGTTATAGCGCGACCGTGCCAGAAAGTGCGTGAGGTAGCTCGCCAGATGCGGTTTAAGGCGCGTTCGATCACGGCAAACACCCATGAACCGGCCCACAGAACAACGATGAAGCAAGTAATAATCACGCCCGGTCCCACGGCATTAAGGGAGCGAATAGTCTCCCGTAAAAACGTTCGCGATCCCGGATAAACGTCGACCGCGCGGTTAAGAAGGTCCGCCGCTGCGGCAATCTGATTGCTTATCGCGAGCAGCAACAAAAGCGCGGGAAAGAGTGCCATTAGACCGAAATAACTCATTGCTGCTGCGGAGGTGAATAAGTCGTTCTCGTGAAACTGATGGAGTGAGTGACTGAAGATTGAGCGCCAAGGCCCACGGTTTACCACGCCGAACGAGTGACGAGAGAATGAAGAAAGTCTTCTCATGGTGAGCTAAACCCGCTGCTACTTCAACAATGGAAGTAGCACCCTATCAAAATCTTCAATGAGAATCGAACAGGCTGGTTTTATGGGGGCTGGAAGGACTGATGCCAAAATGATTGTAAGCTCGTGGGGTGGCCATCCGCCCGCGGGGAGTGCGGTCAAGAAAGCCAATTTGAATCAGATAGGGTTCAATAATCTCCTCGATCGAATCTTTCTCTTCGTGAATGGAAGCGGAAATTGTTCCCAAGCCCACTGGCCCGCCATTAAACTTTTCGATAATTGTCAGGAGCAGCTTGCGGTCCATTTCGTCGAGACCGAAAGTGTCTACCTCCATGCGGTTAAGGGCATCGCGGGCGATGTCTTTAGTGATCCGGCCGTCATAATCAACCTCCGCGTAGTCGCGAACGCGCCGAAGTAACCGGTTGACAATACGCGGCGTACCTCTTGACCTTCTGGCAATCTCGCGTGCTCCGTCATCGTCTATCTCCACTGCCAAAATCTCCGCTGAGCGTTTGCAAATCACTTCCAAGTCCTCGTGCGGGTAGAAGTCCAGATGGAACACGATGCCAAAACGCCCGCGTAAGGGAGCGGTGAGCAAGCCCGCGCGAGTGGTTGCTCCAACCAGCGTAAACTTTGGCAATTCCAATTTGATGGACCTGGCCCCGGCGCCCTGCCCGATCAGTAAATCCAAATTGTAGTCCTCCATCGCTGGATACAGTTTCTCTTCCAGGGCTGGAAGTAGACGGTGAATCTCGTCGATGAAAAGCACGTCGCCTTCCTGCAGATTGGTTAGGAGGGCGGCAATGTCGCCAGCCTTTTCAATGGCAGGTCCGGCGGTCGACCGCATCTCAGCACCCATTT
>JACCSP010000269.1 GCA_013812905.1 Pyrinomonadaceae bacterium | reverse complement strand
GGGGCTCGGGAATCGCTAATGTGATCGGAGCTCAAGGGTTGCTTGGATCAGACTCGCTTCGTCTTAGTGCGCTGGAGATTCCCCATTACACTACGTCAAACGGCACCAGCTTTTCGGCGCCTCAGGTCGCGGGTACCATCGCGCTAATGCTCGAGGCTAACCCCGGCCTCACGCCTGCGCAGGTTCGAAATATTCTACAACGCACGGCAACCACGCTGACTCCGTATTATCAGTATGAAACCGGCGCCGGTCTGCTAAACGTTCATGCGGCGGTTTTAGAGGCTTCATTCCCTTCTCGGCACATTGGATCTTGGCGCGGCACCTTAGACCGGCGTCAAGTGCAATTGATTAACGACCCACCGGTTCAGTTCTCAGGAACAGTGCAGCCGGGAGCGACCGCTGAAACAACCCTCACAATTCCTGAGGGCGCACTTACAGCTTCCATTCAAATTGCCTGGGGGCCGTTACTGAGCACAAACGATCTTGGTCTTTACGTCTATGACCCTACCGGATCGCAACGCGCACAATCCAACGCCCTCAACTTGTCAGGACTAAATGGAAAACGCGAGCGCGTAGTCATTGATTTTCCAGCCGCTGGCATCTGGCGCGTGGTGGTTAGAAGTAATTTAGCCGGAAACCTCACTTCGCAACCCTTTGTGGGCGTACTGGAAGTTGGGAGGGCACAATACTCGGTAACCGATCTGGGCACTATGAGCGCGGCGCTCCGCGATGAAGTCCAGCAAAACCTTCGCACTTATACGATTTGTCCGATTGGTACCAGGTTTAGACCCAACTTTTCAGTCTCACGAGCTGATTTAGCGATGAGCCTCGTTGTGGGCGCGCGGGTCCCTCAATACTTACCGGGTTATCAGACCTATCAGGACGTCCGCGGCGATTACTCCAGGTTGTTTATAGAAAGCATCCAAGCCTCTCCGAATGGAGCGATGTTCGTTGATGTCATTCCGGGTGGCCGTTTCCGGCCTGATGATGTTGTTACCCGATTGATTGCGGCCGTTGCCCTGGTTCGGGCCGCGGGACTTCGTTCTGGGGCCGATGCGAGGGTCGGGATTGCGCTGCCTATTCTTGATGGAGAAAGTATTCCCGGCGAGCTTCGAGGTTACGTTTCGATGGCAATGTCCGAGGGAATACTGCCGGCAAATACGCTCTTTCGTCCCCAGGCCGGCTTGACACGCGCGGAACTGGCTCATGCCATGGCTGTCATTGAAACTCGAGCCATTAGGTAAGCAGGACGATTTGATATCGAGATCAGGTGGTGGATAGCTGACCGTAGTACACTTTCGTGTCGTATTCGAATGCTATAGTTCCGCCCTGCTGATGCTCCACGAAAACCTCACGCAATGACGCTAACATTGGTTCGAAACTCGGATGGTCGGGCTCGGGCGTATACGAAGCGGAGAACACGCGGCCCATCAGGCTCTCGAAGTCAAAGGTCTGAATATTGTCGAATGATTCGCACCGGAACCCTTGCGGAGCAAAAAAATCGGCAATCTGCCCCGTGGTTTTCTCATGTCTGACTGTCCTGTAGTCAGTGCCGTATTGCAGCAGTAATTGCTCGTAGGCGCGCAAGAAGGGAGTCGAATCCAGGCGCCGTTCGTTCCAAATGAGGGCCACCCACCCTTTCGGCTTGAGAATTCGAGCGAATTCCCCTCTAGCGCGTGTTCGGTCAAACCAGTGGAACGCCTGAGCAGCGGTTACGAAGTCAATACTATCTGAGTCGAGTGAGGTTGCTTCGGCGGCTCCAGCAATGCTTCTAAATTGCTGATACCGGCTCAAGAGGTTTTCTGCCGACGCCCGCATCTGAGCGTTCGGTTCAATCCCAAACACCGTGTTGCCGTTTATGAGAAACATCTCAGAGAGTATTCCAGTGCCCGAGCCCACATCGGCAACGAGTGAAGCCTCGGTCAATCCGCAGTCAGCCTTAAGCAAGTCTATGATGTCGCGCGGATACACGGGCCGAAACTTCGCATAGTTTTCAACTCGGGTGGTGAAGCGACTGACTGAATCTACCATTGCATCTCCGACTTTTGTTTCCGACGGACTAAAGTCTTAATTGGCCTCGCTTTACCAGAATTAGTCTCATACCGGGAGCAGACCAACCGCTCCACCTGAGTAGTGTGGTTCGCGCCGGGAGCGCTTCAGCAGTACCTGATAGCACGCGCTACTCCCGCGGGATAAATGATGTTTGCGTTGCCTGACTCTCCGGTGGGTAAAACTTGATAAACAAACGATGCCCAATCAGAAGCAAAAGAATGAAACCGAATGTTAAGGGCAAACGCTTATCTGACTTCACCAGCATCCAGTAGTGAATGACGCCCCCGGCGCCGGCAACATAAACCAGTTTGTGTAGCCTCGCCCAGCGTTTGCCACCCAGTCGTTTCACCATCTTGTTGGTGGACGTAATAGCGAGGGGCACCATGAGGAAGAAAGCAGTCATGCCAATAGCAATAAATGGCCGCTGACCGATGTCTCCGGCTATGCTGCTCAGGTTGAAGAAACGATCGAACCAGAGGTAGGTAACCAAGTGAAGAGTGCCGTAGAAAAAGGCGTAAAGACCGACCATCCGGCGAAACTTTACGATCCAGTATAGTCCCGTAATCTTTCGCACAGGGGTTAGCGCCAGGGTAATCATCAGAAATATTAAAGTGAGCATGCCCGTCGTCCGGGTCACAAACTCGAGCGGGTTAGCGCCCACTTGTTTCCTATAGACATCCCACAGAAGCAGGACGAACGGCACCAGCCCGTTGATAAAAAGAAGGAGTTTTGAAAACCGAGTATCTTTCATCCGGGTTATGTCACTCTTCAGAAATACCGCTTTAAGTCCATACCTGCATATAGGTGCGCAACTTGCTCACCGTAGCCATTAAACATAAGTGTCTCTCGCATTCTGAATTCTCCAATGCGACGCTCCCTTGCCTGGCTCCAGCGCGGATGAGGCACATTCGGATTGACGTTCGAATAGAACCCGTACTCGTTTGGAGCTTGAATGTTCCAGGTAGCGGGAGGCTCGTCTGCGCCCAGTTGGATTTTGACAATTGATTTGATGCTCTTGAATCCGTATTTCCATGGAACAACCAGACGAATGGGAGCTCCGTCCTGTGGTGGGAGCGTCTCACCATAGAGGCCGGTGGCCAGAATGGTCAGCGGATGTTTTGCCTCGTCGAGCCGCAATCCTTCCACGTAAGGCCAGTCAAGTACCCCAGTTCGCTGATTAGGCATGCGTTTCGGATCATAAAGTGTTTGAAACGCCACGTACCTTGCTTGTTCAGTTGGTTCGACCTCTTCCAGAAGCCTCGCCAGTGGAAAGCCAATCCAGGGGATAACCATTGACCAGCCTTCCACACACCGAAGCCGGTATACGCGCTCTTCGAGGGGGAAACTCAGTAACTCATCCAGGTCAAAGGTTCGGGGCTTATTAACCAATCCCTCGACGGAGACGGTCCAGGGCTTAGTTAAAAACCCCTTCGATTCAGAGGCGACAGAGCCCTTGTCAGTGGAAAACTCGTAGAAATTGTTGTAGTTGATTATATCTTCGAGTGGTGTGAGCTTTTCGTTGACCGTAAACCCAGCACCAAGGCCCGCTTCGGAAGTCGGTTTCGCAAACCCTGAGAACTTTTCGCCTTTGGGCGTTTCGGCGGGCGGCGGATTTAGCCTTCGATAGAGCAATCCCGTCCCAACCGTGGTTGCGGCCAATGCCGCCCCTCTCATAAACGAACGCCTGTTCAAATAGAGGTGCTTATCTGTTATCTCGCTGTCTCTAATATCGTCCGGCTTCTTATTTAACATTTTCAGTTCGAACCTTTCGTGCGCGTTTCGGGTTGCCCTGATTAAACTACGAGGCCAGCCTGCTCCAGGGTTTTGTCAGTGTCAACGTGATTTAATGGCTTCCGCTGGGGTTGAGGAGCTTCTGCTGGGATTGAATGCTGGGATCCATTGGCTACCGCAAACGGTTCTGTGCGTTGAAGAGCTCTTGGCGGTGTTCAAGCTTGAGTAAAGTCATTGCAACATAATAGTATCCTGAAGCTTTCCCACTCCATTCTGAAGGCCGGAAGGACTGCTTGATGGATGAAGATGTGCCCCCAGCACCCTACGGCCGTAAGCCAGAAACTGCCAAGCCTGCGGAATCTCACTCGAGTA
>JACCSP010000188.1 GCA_013812905.1 Pyrinomonadaceae bacterium | reverse complement strand
GCTTTTCACTTGGCACCTGGCACCCGACACCTGTGACCAAAGAATTTACGGAGTAAATTGTTTCATGTTGGAGATTCGCGATTTACATGCCGCTGTTGAAGGTAACCCGATTCTGAAGGGTATCGATCTCACGATTAACAAGGGTGAAATTCATGCCATCATGGGTCCAAACGGATCCGGCAAGTCAACTTTGGCCAAAGTCCTGGCCGGCCATCCAGCCTACGAAGTAACGAAAGGGCACGTGCTTTACGAAGGAAAGAACCTTTTGGAGATGACGCCCGACGAGCGCGCGCGAGCAGGTGTGTTTATGGCTTTTCAATATCCGATCGAAGTGCCCGGAGTTTCCAATGCGCAGTTTCTGCGGCTGGCTTATAACGAAAAGCGCAAACACCTTGGCGAAGAAGAATTGGACCCGCTGGAGTTCAAGGACCTGTTGAAAGAACGCGCAAAGGTCGTTGAAATGGATGCGAGTTTTATGACCAGGTCGGTAAACGAAGGATTCTCCGGCGGCGAGAAGAAACGAAACGAGATTCTGCAGATGGCTGTGTTGGAGCCCCGGCTGGCGATTCTGGATGAAACGGATTCAGGTCTCGATATTGACGCGCTTAGGGTTGTCGCGGGGGGCGTCAATCACCTGCACAACTCGGAGAATGCAATCGTACTCGTTACCCACTACCAGCGTTTGCTCAACTACATAGTGCCGAACTATGTACATGTGCTGGCGGGTGGACGCATCGCTCGGGAAGGTGGCAAGGAACTGGCCTTGGAGCTGGAGGAGAAGGGATACGACTGGATTACTTCATCGATCGGGGGAACCGGGGGCAGCGCGACGCGCGTAGCTTAAGAAAAATGTTGCCTCAATTTGTAAAAGAAGAAAACCAGTATCAAGCAGCATTCCGTCAACTTCAGCAGCGTACGGCAGCGAGCAACCCAGCCTGGTTTGGACGGTTGCGCGAGAGCGCGTTTGATCGATTCGAACAGCTGAGGTTTCCTTCCGTAAAAGAGGAAGAGTGGAAGTACACCAACGTCGCGCCTATAGGTAAGCTGGTTTTCAAGCCTGCCCTTCCGACCGGCGACGCCGATGCGCTAGTGACCTCGGATCAGTTGTCAGGGTTTGGTTTCATTGAAGCTCAAGCCAGCCAGTTGGTATTTCGAAACGGAGTCCTGCGCGATGACCTTAGTTCATTGGCCAGCCTGCCAGCCGGAGTAGTCGCGATTGATTTAATTGAAGCTATCGCCGATGCGAAGTATGGGGAACTAATTCGTGAGCATCTGGCGCGCGGCGCTGATTACAACGCCAACGCCTTCACAGCGTTGAGCACGGCTTTTGTCTCTTCCGGTGCGTTTATCTTGATCCCGAGAGAGACTGAGTTCGAATCCCCGCTCCATCTTAACTTCATAGCCGATTCAACTGATCCACACCCGGTGAATTTTCCGCGAGTTTTAATCATTGCAGAAGAGAACAGCCGTGCGACAGTGATCGAGAGCTACGCTAGCATTAGTGACGCAGTCTATTTTACAAATGCGGTCGTGGAGATCGTGCTAAGAGACGGGGCGCGCCTGGACCATTACAAAGTTCAACGTGAAAGCGTTGATGCCTATCATGTCGCCACAACCAGCGCCGACATGGGTTCAAACAGTAGTTACGACAGTACTGCTATTAACTTTGGCGCGCAGCTTGCGCGGCATGACATCCACGTCAAAATGGCTAATGAAGGCGCTGAATGCTGGGTTGACGGACTCTATGTCGTCAGTTCCGACCAGCACACCGATACGCATTCTGTGATCGATCACCAGCAGCCGCATTGCACGAGCCACCAGCTCTACAAAGGAATTCTCGACGGTAAATCGCGCGCGGTTTTCAACGGTAAGATCTTTGTTCGTCACGGTGCGCAAAAGACCGATGCGATGCAGACGAACAAGAACCTGCTGCTCTCAAACGAGGCTCGCGTTGATACCAAGCCCCAGCTTGAGATCCTTGCCGACGACGTTAAATGCGCTCACGGCGCAGCCGTTGGCCAGCTAGCAGAAGACGAGCTGTTTTACCTTGCGACACGAGGGATTCATCCAGAGCTGGCGAAGAATCTTCTGACGTATGGTTTTGCAGAAGAAGTGATTGCCAAGATAACAGTTGCCTCGATCAGAGCCCAGCTGGATGAAGCGGTGCTGAATCGAATTAATGCGCGGCTGGAAGCATGAAAGGGAGCTGAGAACGAGCTTCGCGAGAGGACGGTAAAGCGTCAAGCTTACAGTAAGTTCGGAGTGCGGGAGTATTGGGTGGTTGATCGGTATCAGCAGACGATTGAGGTCTACCGGCTGGAACAGAACCAGCTTATGTTGGTAACTACGCTGGCGAACAATGATCAGCTTAGGACGCCGTTGCTGCCGGCGTTCACATGCCTGATAAGTCAAGTTTTTGAAGGATAAGACCAGAAGCTGCCCGACTGGATTCTCAAGCGGCTGCACACATGGCGACAATCGAAAAATCATTAACCCACGAGAAAGAACAGGCTTCTCTGTGGGATGTTGAGCGCATTCGCGCGGATTTCCCCGTGCTCCGTCAAACGGTGAACGGCAAGCCACTGGTCTACCTTGATAACGCCGCATCCTCACAAGTTCCCCAGGTGGTAATCGAACGCGGCAGTATGTATCTGGAGCAGGAACATTCCAACATCCACCGAGGCGTGCATTATCTAAGCCAGAAAGCGACCACTGCTTACGAGGGGGCGCGCGAAACGGTGAAACGCTTCATCAACGCACGTGAGTCGAAGGAGTGCATTTTTGTACGCGGAACGACGGAGGGCATTAACCTGGTTATGCACGGTTACGGCCGCAAATTCATCTCGGCTGGGGATGAAATCATAATCTCCGCGATGGAACACCACGCAAACATCGTCCCTTGGCAAATGCTTTGCGAGGAGAAGGCCGCTGGTTTGCGCGTGATTCCGATGAACGATGCCGGTGAGTTGTTGCTGGACGAGTACGAGGGGCTACTAAACGAAAGGACCAAGCTGGTTGCTGTCAGTCATGTCTCAAACGCGCTGGGAACGATCAATCCCATCAAGTCAATGATTGAAAGTGCGCACAAGTATGGTGTGCCGGTATTAATTGACGGGGCCCAAGGCGCCCCTCACATGATCGTGGACGTGCAGGATCTCGACTGCGATTTCTACGCATTTTCGGGGCACAAGATGTTTGCCCCGACGGGGAGCGGCGTTGTGTATGGCAAGGCCCGGCTGCTAGAACAAATGAATCCGTTCCAGGGCGGCGGCGACATGATTAAGAGTGTGACGTTTGAGAAGACGATTTTCGCGGACCTTCCCAACAAGTTTGAGGCGGGAACTCCAGCCATTGCTTCGCAGATTGGTCTGGGTGCAGCAATCGACTATCTGAACAGCATTAGCCGCGAGCATGCCGCAGCATATGAGCACGAGCTATTACGCTACGCCACCGAGCGGCTCTCGGGTATCGAAGGTGTTCGGATCATCGGCACGGCGCGGGATAAAGCCAGTGTTCTTTCTTTCGTCATTGACGAGGTCCACCCGCACGACATCGGCACCATTCTGGATCAGGAGGGTATTGCGGTCAGAGCCGGCCATCATTGCGCGCAGCCCGTGATGCAACGATTCAATGTTCCCGCGACGGCGCGTGCTTCGTTCGCCTTTTATAACACCAGGGAAGAAGTGAATGTGCTGGCAAATACAATCGAGAGAGTTATCGAGATATTCTCGTGAGTGAATAGTAAATGGTAAATGGCAAAGCTGCCTCGATTGAGTGACGCGTGGAAGCTGCGATAGCAATTGGCCTCCTTCTAATTGACATTTGCAGCGCAGCTCGAAACATCACTCAACAGCGTAGATTTTTCCATTCACCATTCACCATTTACTTTTTTACACTATGTCTGAACTAAGCGAGCTCTACCAACAGGTCATTCTCGATCACAATAAGAAACCGCGAAACTTTCGCAAGCTTGAGACGGCGAATCACTCAGCGGAAGGCTACAACCCACTCTGCGGCGATCAGTTAACAGTTTATTTGAAACTGGAAGACCAAGCAGTTAAGGACGTAACCTTTGAGGGTTCAGGGTGCGCGATTTCCAAAGCTGCTGCCAGCATGATGACTCAGGCGCTGAAGGGAAAGAACAAGCAGGAAGCTGAAAAGCTCTTCACCGAGTTTCATCGCATGGTTACGGGGGAGTTGGACGAAGAGAAGACCCCAAATGATCTTGGGAATCTTAAGATTTTTGCCGGCGTGCGTGAGTTTCCGGTGCGAGTGAAATGTGCGACGCTGGCGTGGCATACGATGCATGCGGCGCTGAATAATCAGGAACTGGTGTCCACGGAATAGGGGGTTCACGTGCTCGTCATTAATACGGTTAGGTCTGAATCAATCGGGTTGACAGCCCCAGCCAATTACCTTTCGGGCTACGGCCGACGATATACACTGGAATATTAATGGTGCCCACCTTGTAGACTTTGAGATCCGTAAGATTATTCTTAAGGACGGCCAACACGTTCCGAAACCTCTCGTTCGCGTTAAAAAAAAGATCCAAATTAGCTTCCTCTATCGCAGAACTCTCCGGTCCGCCACTCACGTTGAGGAGATATTCTGGCGTAATTGGAATTTGACCGTCCCATTGGATCAACTCGAACGGGTAATCGGACTCACTCATCACAAACAAGCCTGCAGTCGCCGTCCTTAATTTCGCCAATATTTCTTCGTCACTTTTCAACTCCATGCCTTTTGTCTGGATGGAAGTCAAAGCGGGATCCTCGAAAGAGTCTTGCCCTCTTTAATCGAGACGCGCTTATAATATTCGCGGCGTCTTCATCGTGCGATAAGAATCAGGGCCTCCTATTTACATACTTTATGCACTGGCCCTGGTCGCTAAAAACAGGAGAATTAAACCGTTGCCATCCATCGTTCTTACATTGGTCCTTATTCACCGGCGGGCCCGTTATAGCATCGCAAACATCACCAATTCCATCGAGGTCAAAATCTTCCTGGTTGGAATTGGGTGAGAGTGGGCAGTTGTCACTGCCATCGAGAACGCCATCGTTGTCATCATCGGAGTCGCAGCTATTACCCAACCCGTCATTGTCCGTGTCGGTTTGATCTGCGTTAGAGATGAACGGACAATTATCTTCCGTGTCAGCAACACCATCGCCGTCAGCGTCAGGGCAGCCGGCGGCGTTTACCTGCGTGTTAGGCGGAGTGTTGGGACAAAGGTCCACACCGTCTGCCACCCCGTCGCCATCATCATCGCTGTCACAGGCATCACCTTGTCCATCACCATCGAAATCTGCCTGATTCGCGTTAGAAACGAATGGGCAGTTGTCCGAGCTGTCCGGCACGCCATCCTCGTCGCTGTCCAATGGCGGATTGACGCCGTTAATACCGGCTTCGACGCAGCGCTCGACGGGATCCGGCAGGTTGGAAAAGAAATCGTAGCCCGTTAAGCTCTCCACCTGATCAATGGAAACGATGAAGTCTTCCCAGTTGTCATCTCTAATCGTGCTTCCGTTGAAGGTATTCGAGTTAGGCATGATGACCGCGATGGTTCTAGACTCGCAGCTCACGCGCGACACGTCGTCCTCGCCTGTTGGCAGTACCAGCATTACTCTCCAAGTCACATTGGGAACCGTCACCCGACCGTTGGCGATGGTCTCCGCATAACCATTATTGCCGGTGCCGCCAGCGCCATGACCACCCATGACGATGTACATCTCATTACCGGTGGAAACGATCGTACGGAGGTCGTTTTCCATGTCAGCCCAAGGCCCCTGATTTTGATCTGGAGCTTGCGGGATCATGTTCGTCATCAGGAATGTTTCCTGATTAATCGGAATACGATTCTGGTGGTCACGATCCGCGTTCGGAGTATGGTGACCCCGATCGAAACCGCTGCTGAAGTAGTCAAAGGCCTGCACGCGATACCAGTCCGCTGGAACCGCCGGGTCGGGGCGGAATGTGTCCACCCGCGCTAAAGTACCGAACCAAGATGTATCCAGGTGCCAGCTCACCCAGTTGGGCGTACCCTCGTCCCTGTTGTATGAGAGGGCGAAGCCGGGCTTCTCCATCAAGTAGTTATTGGGCTCCGTCACTAATGGCATTGCGTTAGACGGATTGCCCATCGTTAAGTGGACGCTGGGCGGATAAGGCGCCGGGTCGCCTGCGATCACAACTGTGAAAGTCCAGGTGTAGTCGGCAAATAAAGTGTCAGTGTCGGCTCCGCTGTCGTCCACATCCTGGTCGTGAACCTGATTCTTGAAAATAGTCACTGTGCACTGTTCGGCGAACTGAAAGTTAGCGTTCGGGGTAATCACATATGTCTTGGAGCCAAAGGCTGAAGCCACAGTCGCGTCATTGTGTTGCCCTGAGTTGACGCATGTGATGTCGTACCAAGCCCCCTCCACATCAACTGGCTCGGTGAAGTTGATTGTCATGCTTGCGTCTTTGGGTGCGTTCGTCCCACCAGCTGTGGGTTCAGTGCTCGCCACCGCCGGCCCCAATTCCACCACCGGAGCAGTCCGGCGTGGATTGGGTGCGCCGATAACAAAGTCAGCAGCATTCTGATCAGTATCTTGCGCTCCATTAAGTTTCCGGAACAAAGCTGTGGTGTTGCTTGCGCCAGGGGCATTAGCCAAGCCTTCGCGGCAACTTGCTGTAGCTCCATAGCCGATAAAGTCAACAATGTCCGGGTCGGCCCCAACGGGGCACGAACCAGACAAGGGATTGGAATTGTTCACCAGTGCTACCTTGCCGGCGGTGGCACTCATGTTGATGCTTCCCGAGATGTTCGGGGTAACCGGGAGCGGCGATCCACCAGTACCGCCCGAGGCCAGGCTGATGAGAAAATACTCGCCCGGAGCGATAGTGCCGCCCAAAGGTTGATTGTTAGTCCAGATACTTCCGGTAGCGGAGGTGTACTGGAGAGTCCACCCTGCCAGATTGAAGGAAACGCCGGTCGGATTGTAGAGCTCAATATAATCGTTGGTGAAAGTAGCACCCGAGTTGCCACCACCGCCGTAAATCTGGCTGATGACGACATGATCTAACGTTGGAGGAGGTGCCTGAACAGTTAGACTGATCGAACCACTACCAGATCGCGACTGTGCGTCGCTAATGCTGAACGGAAGACTCTTTGAGCCCGGCGTTGTACTTACGGAAACGATGGCGTTGTAGGTGAACACGTTATCATTCGGCGTGAGATCGCCATTTGTGCCGTCGTCGAAAAATTGCTGGCTGATTGAGCCGCCAATGGATGAAAGATCAGCGGCGACTGCAATTCCAGTACTCGTTGGGTTAGCACCAGGAGTGACAGTCACAGTCAACGTCGAGGACTCGCCTGGTAACACCGTGTTCGGGTTGGCGGAGCCCGTGCCGGAAGGGTTGGTCGGGAGCGTGATCGTCGATCCTGTTACGACGATATCGTCAACACCGACCCATTCGTCACTTCCCGCGGCGTCTGTGGTGATCATCCGCACCTGGAGTAGTGGTTGATTGTCCGCTGCTGGAGGTAGCGTGGCACTCACTGCAATTACTCTCGTCGCGAGGCTCGGCCCGTCCGTCGCATCCGCGACAAACCCAGCCGGAACGTTCGTGAAATCCCCAATAGAACCAGCGCGAAACTGAAGAGCGACCGGTTGGATAGCATTATCAGTAGAGCCGTCAATATCTCTCAGGTTATAGGAAACATTGATACCCGAAAGTCCGGTTGTATTGAGATGGAGTTGTATATAGGGCGCGCGCGCGGTGACGGAGCCTTGAAGAGCTACGACGGGGTTGGCAATATCAAACTCACTGACGCCGCCAGTGGTAAAGGTACTAGGGTTTAGCTGGTTAGCATTTACATCAATGACACTACTTTCGGCGACCACCGTTTGGGGATCAACAGCTGTCGTTGCAGTGAGGCCGTCTCCACGATAGGCGATAATCCCAGGTACACCCGACCAGTCATCACTGACAGTGATTAGCCCTGTATTGGTCCAGTCCTGCGAGAACGGCAGTGTCTGAGCGGTATTGTCTGCTTGCACGACTGTTAGCGGGAGGGCCGTGAGCAATCCGCTACTGGGCAGAACAATTCCCAGAATGAAGGCGAGCGAGACACTTATTACGCGCCGATCCCGAAAGGCAGGACGCCATATGGTGAAAAGTGGACCAGGAGACAGACGAGTCCTCCGGGTGAATGAGGACATAGGCATAAATATTCCTCTCAAAAATTCAGTTTTAAACGTCCGCACGTGTTGGAGGAATACCGAGCTGCGAAAGGAACTGCCGGTAGGAATGTGTGAAGGTTCTTACCAGCTTTGCAGGTAGAGGTCAAGGCACCCGGCCTTAATTTCTTGTTGCATCGACTGCCGACGGTGCAGGCTGACAAACCGGCTCGGGCACAGGCATAATCCCGCCCGGAGGGTTTGCCCCCAACTTATGTATATTAGAGAGATCGAACTGCGCGAGATTCGTTTACCGCTGGTCCACTTTTTCGAAACCAGCTTTGGCCGCACCACGGAGCGGCGCATCTTGCTCGCACGGATTATCGACAAAGATGGGGCGGAGGGTTGGGGTGAGTGCACGGCCGGCGAAGGGCCTTTCTACAGCGATGAATGGACGGCCGGCGCCTGGGCCACTCTTAAAGAGTTTTTGGCGCCGATGGTTGTGGGCAGGGCAGTGGAAAGTGCCGGCCGGGTTACCTCGTTAATGAAACCAGTGCGTGGCCACCGGATGGCGAAAGCGACGATTGAGACGGCTTGTTGGGAAGTTGAAGCGAAACAGGCGGGTGTGCCTCTTTGGAAACATCTGGGCGGTGTTCAAACCGAGATTCCCTGCGGTGTTTCTATCGGTATTCAAGACACTCCCGAAGCGCTCTTAGAAAAGATTGACCGGGAATTAGAGGCCGGATATCAACGGATTAAGATCAAGATTAAGCCCGGATGGGATGTGAATATCATCGAGCGGGTGCGGCGAAGTTTTCCCGATATCCGACTGATGGGGGATGCTAATTCAGCTTACACTCTTTCCGATGTGCCACTTTTCCGGCAGCTCGATCGATTCGATCTGATGATGCTTGAACAGCCTCTAGCCCACAATGACATTTTCGACCATGCCGAACTTCAAAAGCAGATCAAGACGCCAGTATGTCTCGATGAGTCTATCCACTCCGGCGAAGATGCCAGGCACGCCATCGCCTTGGGTTCATGCCGCATTATCAATGTGAAACTTGGTCGCGTTGGCGGTCATGCGGAAGCTAAACGTGTCGAGAGGGTCTGCCGCGAAAACAACATTCCCGTGTGGTGTGGGGGCATGCTCGAGTCTGGAGTTGGCCGCGCGCACAACATTGCGATGGCTACTCTTCCTGGATTCACTCTTCCCGGAGACGTCTCCGCCAGCTCGCGTTACTGGGCGGAAGATATAATCGAGCCTCCCGTTACCGTGACAGCCCAGGGCACTATCGTTGTCCCAGAAAAGCCCGGTCTAGGCTTCGGTGTAAACATGTCCCGTATTGATTCGCTTACTGTTCGCAAAGAAAGGATTGTGAGAAAGAGTTGCCCCTCGGAGAACGATCGTAGCAGCATCTTCCAATAGCAAAATGGCATTCGAAACCTCAAACTCACTGGCCCAGCAATTTCGGGAAAAGTTTTGTGAAAAGCAAGCGGACATAGTTTCTCTGACGCGGGCGCTCGTTGAAACGGAGTCGCCTTCGGGAGATGAGTATGGTAGCAGAGCCGTGGTTGAGCTGTTAGCCAGAGCGGCGGCGGAAGCAAGATGCGTCACTGCGATTCAGCGAGTTGAGGCACCAGGCTTTGGCCAGCATTTGGTGATTCGTGCCTTCGGCGGTCAAAACGATTTAAGAACCGTCATGATCGTCGGACATACTGATACTGTGCATCCACGCGGGGCGATTGCCGATCGCCCTTGGCGCGTCGACGGCAACAGGATCTACGGTCCGGGCATATTTGACATGAAGGCAAACTGCGCCCTGGCAATCGCGGTACTGCATGCGTGCGACGACCTCGGGGTCGTTCCGCGTTGTGGCGTAACATTGGTCTTAACTTGTGATGAAGAAGTCGGTAGCTTTTCAGGCTGGCCATTGCTGGAAAGCCTGGCTCGGGGCAGCCCGGCCCGGTGCGGGTTGGTACTCGAACCACCGGCCTCGGGCGGGGGTGTCAAAACGGGGCGAAAAGGAACGGGAATGTTCACAATGAAGGTGCAGGGCCGGGCGGCACATGCCGGCTTGGATCCCGAGAAGGGCGCCAGCGCTGTTCTGGAACTAGCGAGACAGATCGAGCGTTTGCACGCGCTTAATGGTCTGGGAGGCGGAATAACAGTTAACGTGGGTGTGATTCAGGGCGGTACGCGATCGAACGTTGTGGCCGCTGAAGCCCAGGCGGAAATCGACGTTCGCTTTTCAACCGCCGAAGAACTGGAAGCGATTGAACAGGCTATGCTCAGGACCACACCCTTTGACGAACGCGTGGGCGTGACCGTCACGGGCGGCGTAAATCGGCCGCCACTGGAAAGAACGCCGCAGGTCGTTGACCTTTACGAGTCGGCGAGGAATATTGCGACCTCCATAGGATTCGACCTTCGGGAAGCGCAAGTTGGAGGAGCGTCTGATGGAAACTTTCTTGCCGCGATGGGCATCCCCGTTCTTGATGGACTTGGAATTGACGGCGCTGGTGCGCATGCTGCGCACGAACATATCATTGTCGATGACATTCCGCGTCGCGGCGCGCTGCTGGCGGGACTGATCGCTTCGATGTAAGTTTCGACTCTCGACTCCAAAGCCGATTCAGGCCTCTTAACTGAGTTCCTAGCGCATTGCTGAAAGGGCAGAATCAGAAAGTACGATCCACGAAACCCCACTAAGTGGGACGAACTATTTCGTGCTTGTTCGTGTGGGTTCGTGGATCGATATTCTGACAGCTGGCCTCTCTTCCATCGACGAAGAAGTGGGCGGTTGAATTTAGTCTAACCGCACTGGAAACTCGAAACTCCGCCTTGAAACCAACCTCATGAAAATCGCGACCTGGAACGTTAACTCTGTACTCGCCCGCCTTCCTCATTTGACAAGATGGCTCGATGCCGTGCAGCCTGACGTCCTTTGTCTGCAAGAGACAAAGTGTATCGACGACAAGTTTCCCGTGGATGTGCTGAGAGAACGCGGCTATGGCTGCATGACTTTTGGGCAGCAATCCTACAATGGTGTGGCAATTCTTTTCCGCGGGCAATGCGAAACGGAACAACGTGGTTACCCTGGAGTCGAGGAGGCAACTCATGCACGTCTACTGGCGGCGAGATTTTCGGGAGTGGATATAGTCAACGTTTACATCCCCAATGGGCAAATGGTCGGTTCTGAAAAATATGAATTCAAACTCAACTGGATGAAGCGACTGCGATCATTTTTTGAAACCAACTACCAAAATACAACTCCGGTTCTGCTTTGTGGAGACTTTAATGTCGCTCCAGAGGACCGCGATGTTCATAACCCGCAGTTGTGGCGGGAGCGCATCATGTGCAGCCAGGCTGAGCGAGAGGCGTTAGCCGAAATCAAAGCGTGGGGGTTTAATGACTGTTTCCGGCGGCATCACGAGGAGGCCGGGCAATTCACTTGGTGGGACTATCGTGCCGGCGCATTCCGTCGTAATCATGGTCTCAGAATTGACCACATTTGGACCAGCGAGCCTCTGGTTGCCCGCAACATAAATACTTGGGTTGACATTGAACCGCGTACCTGGGAAAGGCCTTCAGACCACGCGCCAGTGGTAGCTGAGTTTGATTTGTGAAGTGCCCCCAGGGCGCCGGGGGTGCTGCAGACAGCAGCCCCGGCGCACATTATGTTTCGTGTCCAGCACTAAGGTGTGTTAGTGGGTAGGGTTGTCGGCACTGCATAGAAGGACCCAAACATCACATTAATGGCGATGCCCACGATAATCAATAGCGTCCACGCCATCATGAGGTTCTTGATGTTCAGGTTGCCGGCATTTATCCAACCCCAGATGAAAGTCCAGATCCCGCAGGTGATGATCCCGATGATTCCGTGGACCGCACCGCCGTTTTGAAATTGCTTGATTAACACCATGATAAAGCAGACTAAACTTGCCAGGCCAACTAACATTCCAATGATCTGCATGGATCCTCCAGTTGAGTCAATTCTATCTACTAATCTTGAGATGGGGACGATAACGGAACGAGCAGCGGCTCTCAGTCTCTGTCCAGGCGGGACGAAACCCCTTACCAAGTGAAAAGCAAGAGCACGTTTGCGCAGGCACAATAGTTGTGTTTATTGGCACTGTCAATAATTGGTTGGGAACACAATTGTTTAGGAAGGTCTGATTTATCTCGCCAATCTTACCGGTTGTTGAACCTAATTCGATGTCAGCTCGGCAGTCTTCTCAGTAATGTCCTTCTGGGCCCACTCATTGTCTCGACTGGCTTCACCCGCTTTAGTGCGCTTGGCGGCCTTCATCTTCTGCACGAGATCCATGTGAGTTGAAAAATATGCAAGGCTTTTCCCTACGATCTCCCCAACGGAAACGAATTCTTTATCGGTCATGAACTTCTCGAGACCTTCCTTGAGCTCGTCGATCATCTTCACTCCATGAAGCATGACGCCGGTGCAAAGCTGAACGGTCGAAGAGCCAAGCAGCAGAAACTCAAGCGCATCGTGGGATGACTCGATGCCGCCGATGCCGCTGATGGAAACCTCTTTAGGCAGGCTGAGTGCTAACTGGCTAACCATGCGCAATGCTATGGGGCGCACAGCTTGCGAGGAATACCCGCCGGGAACCGTGTGACCTTCGACGGTTGGCATTGGTCTTAGCGTATCGAGGTCGACGCCGATGACCGATAGGATAGTATTGATCGCCGAAACGCCAACGGCACCGCCGCGCGCGGCCGCGTGGGACGGCTCCCTAATGTTCGTTATGTTCGGCGTCATTTTGGCCCAAACGGGAATCTTGGAGACCTCACTGACCCAGCTGGTAACTTCCTCCGTGAGATCCGGATGCTCGCCCATCTCCGAACCCATCTTGCGCTCGGTCATTCCGTGTGGGCAGGAGAAGTTAAGCTCAAAAGCATCGACGCCCGTGTCCTGGACAAGTCTCGTCAATTCCTGCCAGCGACCCTTCTCATATTCTTCCATGATCGATGCAATGAGGATGTGATGAGGATACTGTTTTTTTAGCTGACGAAACTCATCCAACCAAACATCGATCGGCCGGTCAGAGATCAATTCAATGTTCTCGAACCCGATAACTTCCCCGGAAACCTTAGAGCGCAGCTTTCCATAACGGGGCACAACATTGACGACTTTTGCAGACTCGAGACTGACAGTCTTAGCTACCGCGCCACCCCAACCGGCGTCGTAGGACTTCGCAATAACACGCGCATTGGTGCCCGGCGGCCCTGAGCCCAGCAGGAAGGGGTTGGGAAACTTCATCCCGTTGACAGTGATCGATAGATCCATCGGATCAACTCCTGAATTCAATCGTTAACCAAAGTGTCCAAAAGTCCAATGTCCAAAGTCCAAAGTCCAAAGTCTGTGTTCACAGTCCGGCATGCCATAACCTATGTTGCTCAAGAAAGACTTGGACGTTGGACATTGGACTCTTCTAATCGGCGACCAACGCTCCGTATGAATCCGGTCGGCGGTCGCGGAAAAATTGCCAGGTATTGCGCACCTCGCGGATCATGTCCAGATTCAAGTCTGCCACAATCAGCGCATCCTGATCACGGGGCGCTTCGGCAACAAGCTTTCCGCGCGGATCGCAGAAATAACTCTGCCCGTAAAACTCACCGATGTCCCAGGGCTGTTCGCGACCTACGCGATTTATGGCGCCCATAAAATAGCCATTGGCAACCGCGTGTGCTGGCTGTTCCAGCCGCCACAAGTATTCTGAAAGGCCGGCCACCGTTGCGGAAGGATTAAAGACTATCTCGGCCCCATTCAAGCCCAGCGCGCGAGCCCCTTCGGGGAAGTGGCGATCGTAGCAAATATAAACTCCGATGCGTGCGAAGGCTGTGTCAAACGCGGGATACCCGAGATTACCAGGTCGGAAGTAAAACTTCTCCCAAAAGCCCGGGTTGACGTGCGGAATGTGGTTCTTCCGATATTTGCCCAGATATCTTCCGTCGGCATCGATAACCGCGGCCGTGTTGTAGTAGAGGCCAGTTATCTCCTCCTCATAAATCGGCACGATGATCACTAGGCCATGGGCGCGCGCCACTTCCTGCATCAAGCGCACGGTTGGTCCATCAGGAATTTTCTCCACGGCTTCATACCAGCGGGTCTGCTGCTCAGCGCAAAAGTAAGGTGTAGTAAACACCTCCTGCATGCAAAGAATTTGCACGCCCTGCTCGGCCGCTTGCTCGATGAAGCCCAGATGCTTCTCGATGTTGAGCCGTTTGATGTCACCCACCGGCAAATCCGTAGGTGCAGCGTTTGAGCACTGAATCAGTCCGCATTTAACTGTGCGTGGCATTTCCACTCCCGGGGTTTTGGTTCTTAGTCACAAGGATTCAGATCTGGGCTTTCAGATCTGAGATTCTTCTGTGAGAGACAGATTCCATATTCTCTCTCAGAGATTTTGAGATCGAGATCCGAGATTCGCATCAACTGTTACGCCGCTTTGCGAGCTTTCGCCGCAGCCGGTTTGGGTCGCTCATCTGGCTTAGGTGGCCAGAGCTTGGTAAGAATCAGGTGCGTTAGTCCAGCTCCACCAAACCCTACGAACCAGGCAAAGTCATATAGAGGTCTTAGAGCCGGTACTATTAATCCAATCCAGGCCAGTCCGCAGCCAATTAATGTAGCCACGACGGCTCGCCAGTTCCAGCCGCCATTGTAAGTGTAAACGCCACCCGGTCGGTAGAGATCTGCGAGCCTAAGTCGCTTCTTTCGCACGATCCAGTAGTCGACAATTAGCACCCCGGCGATCGAGCCGAGCCCGCCTGAGTAACCCACCAGCCATGCAAAAATGTAACCCGAGGGATCGGCTAGTAGTCGCCATGGCTGCATCAATATGCCGATGATCCCGGTAATCAGTCCGCCAGTGCGGAATGAGATCAACTTCGGAAACGCGTTGGCAAAATCATTTGCCGGAGAGACAACATTAGCGGCGATGTTCACCGCCAGTGTTGCCACCACCACTGTGAACATTGAAATCGCGACCACCCACACATTGCCGAACTGGCCCACCAGCTTCATCGGATCCCAAAGCTCTTCCATCTTCATGTGCGGGTAGATAACTACCGCTGCTGATGTAATCATAACGCCCATGGCCGCGAAGACCGTCATCGTCGTGGGCAGTGCCCCCACCTGGCCAATCACCTGATCGCGTTGACTTTTACCAAACCGCGTGAAGTCGGGCATGTTGAGCGATAGCGTGGCCCAGAAACCAATCATCCCCGTCAACGATGGTATAAAGATGGGCCAAAACTCTTTCAGACTATGGAATTTCCCCTGCTGGTTTAATAAGTAGCCTAGCCCTTGAGCTTTCCAGAGCGCCCAACCGAGCAACAGCGCAGTCATGATTAGGACAAAGGGGGCCGCCCAATTTTCAACCTTTCGGAGCAGATCCATGCCACGATAGATGATATAGATGTTAAGGGCCCAGAACAGAAGAAACGAAAGCCACTCGCTAACCATGTGTCCGCCAGTGGGACCACCCAACAGGCCTTTCCAACCGGGAATGACGGCGCCGAAGAATACGTTTAGCGCCTCGCCGCCGATCCACGCTTGAATGCCAAACCAACCGCAGGCGACGATTGCCCTCATTAGGGCCGGCAAGTTTGAACCATAAGTCCCATAGCTCGCTCGGGCGAAGATAGGGAAGGGAATGCCGTATTTGGTTCCCGGATGTGAATTCAGCAGAATAGGAATCAGAACAATAATATTGCCCAGCAGGATTGTAATTAGCGCCTGCCACCAGTTCATACCCGCGCTTATTAATCCCGAGGAGAGCATGTAGGTGGGAATGCAATGCGCCATGCTGATCCAGAGCGCTGCATAGTTGTAGGTGGTCCAGTTACGATTCTTTACAGGAACCGGCGCCAGGTCGTCGTTGTAAAGCGGGCTGCGGCTGATTTCCCGGGCCACTTCTGGGCGCAGTTCTATCCGTCCATCGGGGTGCCGGATCGTTTCAGAGTTTGTCATTGGCTCGTGAGCCAAACTTCCGGAACGGAGTTTTGCTAAGAAAACAAAATGCCCAGCGCGCTACATTGAGGCGCAGGTGCCACGCTTCAGGAATTGTCCATCGCCGGGCTTGCCTTTGTATTCGCCGTTCTCAATCACCACCCGGCCACGCGAGAGCACCGTCTCTACGACGCCTTTGATTTTCTTACCCTCATAAGTGTTGTAGTCAACATTCATGTGACTCGTCTTCACACCGAGCGTCTGCTCCTTCTCGGGATCGAAGATCACGATGTCGGCATCGGAGCCGACCGCTATCGTCCCTTTCTTTGGAAACAGGCCAAACATCTTCGCGGCGGCAGTCGACGTGAGTTCAACAAAGCGGTTGAGACTGATGCGGTTTTCGACTACTCCGCCGTTGTAGATCAACGGCACACGATTTTCCACGCCGGGAGCACCGTTGGGAATCTTGGAAAAATCATCGCGCCCCAGCTCCTTCTGCTCCTTCATACAGAAAGGACAGTGATCCGTGGATATTACCTGCAGGTCGTCCATCTTCAGAGCTTTCCACAGTTCAGCCTGGTTCGATTTATCGCGCAGCGGTGGTGTCATGACGTATTTCGCGCCTTCGAAACCGGGCTCGTCATAGTTGTCGAGCGACAGAAAAAGATACTGCGGACAAGTTTCAGCGAAGGCCGGAATTCCGCGGTCACGAGCCTGACGCACCTGATTGAGCGCATCTGCGCATGAGAGGTGGACGATGTAAACGGGCGACTCGGCTATCTCGGCAATCGCGATAGCGCGGTGCACACCTTCGGCTTCAGCGAGTGTGGGACGGGTCAGGGCGTGATACTTCGGCGCGGTGCGGCCTTGCTGAAGAGCACGTTTGATTATTTCATTGATGACGATGCCGTTTTCCGCGTGCATGCAGATCAGACCACCGCGCTCCCCGGCCGCGCACATCGCGCGAAAGATGGTAGCGTCGTCAACCAGAAAAACACCCGGGTAAGCCATGAACATCTTGAAGCTGGTAACACCTTCATCCATGGCGGTGTGCAATTCTTCGATCTGACTGTCTTCCAGCTCCGTCGTGATCAGATGAAAGCCGTAGTCGATGGCGGTCTTGCCCTCTGCTTTCGCATGCCAGTTGTCGATGCCCTCGATCAGTGATTGGCCTTTGTACTGCACGGCGAAATCAATAATGGTGGTCGTGCCGCCGTGAGCGGCAGCGATCGTTCCGGTTTGGAAGTCGTCGGAAGCCTGGGTGCCGCCGAAGGGAAGTTCCATGTGCGTGTGCGGATCAATGCCACCGGGAAGGACCAACTTGCCGGCGGCATCGATGACCTTATCGGCTTCCATGTCCAGCTTCGCGCCAATCAGGGAAACTACTTCATTCTCGATCAATATATCGGCTTTGTAATCGTCAACTGCAGTGACAACGCGGCCGTTGTGGATTAAGGTTTTCATAGCTTTGTTCTATCTGTTTCCTGATAGCTGCCCCATTCCTGACCTGCATAGGGAGAACATATCTCGTCGCATGTTTTGACAAATGAAAACAAAAGACGGCGCCGGCTCCTTCGCTTTCTCAGGATCACGAGATTAACTTCTCTCGCTGATTTCTGACAATCCCTGTGATGTACTTGTTGAGGTCCTCTTTGAATTCGGGCCTAATCAGAGACATTCGATTTTCCACCGCGAAAACCGTCTGAACGTAGATCTGTGAGAAGGTATTTGCCATGAGGATTCACACATTCCGCTCCTAACGGAGCTAGTTGAGGACAATAACGCCGTAGCTATAAACATTTCGCCCCTAAACGGGGCGGGAAAGTTCACCACAGTCACCGTGTCTACAAACATTCTGCTCCTACGGAGCTGCTTGAGCTTGAGAAGTTCAGATTGAGCTTTCAGCGCTGTCAACTAAACGTTGACCTTGATTTGCCCGAAACAATCTTGACGGCGGCACAGAGATGATAACCCCTGCCATGTGAGGCTATTTGTTTATCTGCTATTCTGGTGTCAGTTCTGAAGTCAGCAACGCACCCTGTAAACTCGTCAACACGGCCGTGATCTTAGCCACGCGACGAGTGTCTTTTACGATCCAGACAGTTTGCTTGTCGGCGTCGTTTTCGGTATCAACGATTTCTACCTTGAAAGCCTCGAAGGTGCCGGCTGGTACCATCACGCTTTCAACGCCGACAACTTTCAACTGCTTTAGTTGCGACTTCTGTTTTTGTACATTGAAATTGCGGAAGTTCAGACTATAGCCTTCGGCTAAAGGCAACGCGGCCATTACATCAAAACCGCCGGCGCCGTCGGCGAATAATATCCCGCCGAGATCTAGGTCGATTGGCTTCGCCTGACCATTAAGGGTTATCGTACCGCTCGCCTTACTTCCTTTCACATCAAGTTCTATCGCCATCATTGTGCCCTGCTTGATAGAACGATGCTTCAGCAGGAGGGTGCCTTTCTCTATAGTAGAAATGTCGACAATGTCACCCTGCGGCGTGACTGCAGTTTCAGTGACGACCCAGGCGCCGCTCTCTTCCTTGATTTCACTTCTTATAGTTAGCGGGATGGACTGACCACTCAGAGCGATTGACGCTTTGTAATTTGATATCCCGGACCGCAAATCTCTCTCTGGCTTCGGGGCGCCGGCAGCGACAGCTTCCACCTTTTTCGGTAGGCTCACAGTCTTTACATCAACAGTAATCTCCTTTAACCGGGCCCCAACTTCCGGTGTCATGCTCTCCTGATATCGCCCTCCCAGATGCTTGGCCAGGAACTTTTCAGCTGTGGCAAACATGGCCATGTTATTAACAGGCCGCGCAAAGCCGTGGCCCTCGTCGGGCGCGACAATGTATTCAACCGGAAAACCGCGATCCCGCAAGGCGATCACAATTTGGTCCGACTCACGCTTGTTCACGCGGGGATCGTTTGCTCCCTGCACGACCAGGAGGGGCGTCCTAATCTTATCGGCGGAGCTGAGCGGTGATTGGCGTAGCAGTTGTGCTTTGCCCTCAGGAGTATTGGGGTCGCCCATGCGTTCGTAGAAAAGTTTCCGTATTTGTTCCCAGTATGGCGGAATCGATTCCAGCAAGGTGATGAGATTTGACGGCCCTACAATCGACACACCAGCGGCATACATATCAGGTGTGAAGGTGACGCCGGCGAGGGTGGCATACCCACCGTAGGAGCCACCCATAATCCCAATTCGTTTGGGATCTGCAATGCCCTGAGCAATGAGGTACTTAGCGCCCCAGGTGACATCGTCCTGCATCTTCTGGCCCCATTCCTTGTTACCGGCATCGAGAAACTTTTTGCCGTAACCAGTGGAAGCGCGGAAGTTCGGCGATAGCACTGCATAACCGCGATTCGCCAGGAACTGTGCGAACCCATTATACCCCCAGGAATCACGGCCCCAGGGACCGCCATGTGGGACGACGATAGCTGGAAGATTCTTAGGCGCTACTCCTTTGGGTAACGTCAGGTAAGCGGGGATTTCCAAACCGTCGGATGATTTGTAACGAACAGCTTTCATCGGAGCCATCGCGGTGCGCGGAAGCTTTTCCCGCACCCGATACTGCAGTGTCAACTTCTTAGTTTGGCGGTCAAAGAGATAGCGCTCACCGGGTTCCGTATCGCTGAAAGCCGAAATGAGCCAGAGACGTTCGTCCTTAGTTGAATCGGAGAAAGAAATTTCCCTATCTGGAAGTTTCTTTTGCAGCAGTTTGTAGTCAGCTTCGAAAGATTTGTCTTTCCAGTAGATGCGAACACGTTCGTCGTTATAAGTGGTGGCGATAAGTTCGTCGCTTAGTTCAGAGAAGGAAGCGCCGCTAAAGTCGACCCGGTTTAGCGGATCAGACTCAACGGTTTCTTCCCTGCCTGTAGCGGGATTAAAAAGCACCAACCGGGTAAGATCGATTCCGGCACCTTTGTTCGTCAGGAAGTAAACCCGCTGGCCATCCTTGTGATACTGAACTGGCCCGCAGCTTTCAAAAACATTGCACGAGTAAACTTTCGTAAAACCTTTGTCATCCACGCGCAGAACTTCCGTGTCACCATTCTCGGCAGCTCTGGTGGCAAGCTTTAGTTGATCTTTTAGATCGAACACCCAGCCGGTAATCCGTTCCGTATTCTGCCGAATCAGGGTTCTCTCCCCAGTGGAAATCTTGACCTTGTACAAATCATGCCAGGCTTTGTCGCGATCATTCATACCCACGTACATCGTGTCAGGTTCGCTTCGCGGCACCGCGTAGATTGACGCGCGGATGCCCTTCGCGTCAGTTAGATTTCGGGCGGAGGGGACATCCTCACCGGCAGCAGGGTTGTCGGCGGGGTTTACAGCAAATACGTTGTAGTTTTCGTCACCGGCCTTGTCCTGCACGAACAAAATGTACTTACCGTCGCGACTCCAAAAATACTGGGTCACGGGACGGCTTTTGTCAGCAGTGATGGGCTTCGCGGCGTCGAATGGCTCCTCGGTGCGTTTCACCCAGACGTTGCGTGTGCCCTTAAAGGGTTTGATAAAAGCGATAAACTTTCCGTCCGGCGAGATTTGGGCACCGGAAATCTCGGGATCGCCGAAAAATAACTCCCGGTCGATGAGCGGGGGTTGACCGTTATTTTGGGCGACGGCGGCAAGCGGTGCGGCGAGCGTCGCGAGCATGGCGCCCGCCAGGAGAATTAGAGGAAATGTGGATCTGAAGTTTAATGCCCGGCGATAAAGTTTGCGCATATAAAGCCTTTCCTTTGAGGGTTGGTTTTTGAAATCGGAAAACAGATTTTCGTTGTTACGTTCCAGGGTCGGCGCGAGTTTCATGAAGATGCCTGTCAGAACCGGGAGCGGTAGCGACCGGGTTGTACTCTCACCAGTAGCGACCAGGTCGCTACCGCTCCCCGTTCTGACATGCTGCTAAACCGGCGTCCATTGCCGCAACCAACTCATCCACATTCTCCTTCGTGGAATTCAGCATCATTCCGGTGCGGATTACGTTCCCGTAGAGGCCGCCTTTGCCGATCAAGACGCCGCGACGCCGGGTTTCCTCAAACACTTTGAGCACGGCTTCAGGTGCCGGGTCTCTTGTCTCACGATCCTTTACCAACTCGATGCCCTGCATCAAGCCCATGCCACGCACGTCACCAATGACCGTGTATTTCTCCTTCAACTCTTCCAGTCGCTGCCTTAGATAGCCGCCAACCTCGGCGGCATTACACTTCAGGTCTTCTTCTTCAATAATATTAATAACAGCTAGTGCCGCAGCCATGGAAACTGGATTGCCACCGAAGGTGGAAAAAGTAAGGCCCGGAAAACTGTCCGCTACTTCGGGCGTTGCCACTGTGATGCCGACAGGTACGCCGTTGCCCAGGCCTTTCGCAGAAGTAATGATATCTGGTTCGACATCCCAATGTTCGATGCCAAACCACTTATTTCCGGTCCGGCCCCAGGCGGTTTGCACCTCATCGGCGATGAAAAGTCCGCCATGTTTGCGCGCAATCTCAACGGCGCGTTCGAAGTAGCCCGGTGGCGGCACGATGAAACCACCTACGCCTAGGATGGGCTCCGCCATAAACGCAGCTATCTCGCCGGTGGTCGTCGTCATAATCAACTCTTCGATGTCGTTTGCGCAGGCCAGCCCGCATTCCGGATAAGTGAGTTTGAACGGGCAGCGATAACAGTAGGGCGCGCGCGCATGAACGAAACCGGCAACCTGAGCCGGCAAAGGTCGCCAGGTGGAGTGCCCCATTGCCGATAGCGATGTAGCCGAACGGCCACTGTAACTGTGACGCAGCACGACGATCTCGTGACGACCGGTTGCGGTCTTTGCCGCATGGATTGCCGTGTCGTCAGCTTCCGTACCGCTATTAGTAAAGAATGATTTCTTTAAACGGCCGGGTGTAATCTGATGAAGCTTCTCAGCCAGATCTGACTGCGGCTTGTTGGCGTAAAGCGTGGAGGTGTGTTGCAGCGTTTTGACTTGATTGATTATTGCTTCATTAACCTTGGGGTTCGCATGACCGACGCTCACGGTCAACACGCCACCAAAACAATCAAGGTATTTGTTCCCTTGCTCGTCCCAAACATATAAGCCTTCGCCGCGCACTAGCGCAATTGGCTCCTGGTAGTAATTGGCTACGGCGGGGAAGAGAAACTCTTTCTGCTTACGAACGGTTTCGGATTGCGTTGTGGTTGTTTCAGCAGTGCTCATGATTTCAATCTCTATTTCCAAGACTAAAAAAGTACTTTAATCTGTTATGACACTGAGAGATAAGAATGCTTTCAAGCCTGGCTTGGTGGAATTTACCTGCAGCCTCTTGTGCAGCCGTTAACAGCCTCCGTCAATGACTGAAGTGAGGTCGTAATATAGCATAATGTGCTAACGCGACTTAGCCTTGAGGTATCAAGATGAAACTCGGCCTTCTTCTAAGCGCGCTCTTGATTGCGTGGCCATGTCTCGCAGAGCTGGCGCAGGGCAGCCCGAAATACGGCGGCACGGTCGTGGTTGCGGTCTCTACCGATCCCGCCGGCTTGAATCCGGCCATCACGACGCAAGGAGGCGTGCATTTGATCTGCGGGTCGATCTTTAGTGGACTAGTGGCGCACGACTTCAACTTGACTCCCGTACCGGATCTGGCCGAGCGCTGGGAGGTTTCGCCAGATGGCAGAACCTATACCTTCCACCTCGCCCGCGAAGCGTTTTTCCATGACGGAGTGCCCGTCACGTCCGCGGATATTGAGTTCACTTTTGAGCAGCTCTTGATGAAGTATCACTCGCGGACGCGCACTTCGGTGGGTGATAACCTGGATCGCATATCGACGCCTGATGCGCACACGGTGGTGTTCGAATTCAAAAGGCCATATGCCGCTTTCCTACAACTTATCGATGTCAGTAACGCTCCCGTGATGCCGAGACATATCTTCGAAGGTATTGACCCTCTCACAAATCCGCACAACACAAGTCCCGTTGGGAGCGGGCCTTTCAGGTTTCAGGAATGGAGGAAGGGCGACCACATCACCCTGGTGAGGAATGACAGGTATTACAAAAAGAGCAAACCCTATCTCGATCGGGTTGTGTACAGAGTCATGCCGAGCGGTTTGACGGCGGCCATCGCATTCGAGAAGGAAGAGGTCGATTACCTCCTCAACGTCTCGCCGCTCGACGCAGCGCGCTTCAGGAGGATAGCCGGGGTTGTCCTTGCCGAAAAAGGTCGCGAAGGTTATGCCACGGTTGAGACGTTAATACCGAACCTTACACGCGCACCGCTTTCCGACCTCCGGGTGCGACGGGCCATCGCGCATGCGATTGATAAGGACTTTTTAGTTGATAAGCTTCAATTCGGAATGGGAGTTGTCGCAACAGGACCAATCTCACATCTGCTGTCATGGGCCTACAACCCGACCGTGGTTAAGTATGAAAGGAATTTGGAGATTGCGAACCGGCTGCTGGATGAAGCCGGACACAAACGAGACGCCAGCGGAATGCGCTTTCGCCTACGGTTCGTCCACGCCGCCGGTTATTCAAAAATCGCCGAAGCGCTTCGCGATCAATTGCGCGAGGCAGGTATAGACGTGGAATTGCACCTTTTGGAATTCAGTGCTGCGGTTGAAGCCGTCTATATTAAAAAGGACTTCGATCTAGGGTTCGCATCTTTCGAGAATGGACCTGATCCGGACGTGGGCGTTAAGCGCACAGTGGTTTCGTCAAATATCGGACCCATTCCATTCTCCAACGGCGCCGGTTATCGCAATCCACGAGTTGACGAGCTTTTCATGCTGGCAGCATCTGAACTCGATAAACAAAAGCGCGCCGCGTACTACTTCGAGGCGCAGGATATTCTCACTAAAGACCTCCCTTACTTTTGGCTCTATGAACCCCAATCAGTATCCGCGTACAGAGACGGACTAAAAGGTATGTACGAGTGGAGTGCGAAGTCGAACGCCTACTTTGCGCAGGATGCCTGGTGGGCCGAAGGTGATCGAACAGCAAAAGCTGTGCCTCGCAGCAGGCGTCTACTCTACCTCATGCTCGCGGTCATCGCGCTCGTTTCCTTTACCGCTGTCAAGATTTTCTGGTCTACGAGACGACGGAGGGCTTCAAACATCAGGTAGTGTTTTGCAAAGCTTTTCCAGAAACCACGATCCACGAAATCAGACGAACTAACACGAATTGTCTTGGTGTCTTTTCGTGCAGCTTTGTGGATCGTTTTCCCTTTGGTCGAAGTTGCGGCTGTGGTCCTCGCCGTGAAACTTTTGGCCTCAAACGGAACAGCCAGATCAAACAGGCTTATCGAGATACTCAATACGCGACTTGGGATCGAGTGCCCGGTTAAGGGCGTCGCCCAGAATGTTGAACGCAAAAACCAGCAGGGAGACGGATAGCATCGGGAACACTATCATCCACCATGCGTCACGGATGAAGTGCTGACCATTGTGAAGCATATAACCCCAACTGATGTGGTTTCTATCTCCGAGCCCAATGAAGTCCAACCCTGCTTCTATAAGTATCACTCCGCCGATCATGAGGATAACTTGGGTAACGATGAGCGGCAGCGCGTTAGGCAATATTTGGCGGAAGAGAATTCTGCTTGGTGTAGCTCCCATCGCGCGCGCAGCTTCCACAAAACTTCGCTCTTTCAGTGACATCACTTCAGCCCGGACGAGCCGCGCTGTAAAGGGCCAATAGGTGATGGTAAGTATTATGATCACAGTGAAATGAGAGGCACCGAAGATTGCCGCGATCACCAGAGCCATAAAAAACCTTGGTGGGATGAGGAAGAGCTCCGTCAGACGCATCAGCAGATCGTCCAAAAACCCGCCCGCGTAACCCGCTATGAGCCCGATCAAAACCCCCCAAAGACCGCTTAACAGAGCCACTGTAAGGCCGGTTGTGATCGAGGTTCGGGCGCCGTGCACGACACCGCTGAATACATCTCTCCCGAGATCGTCCGTGCCGAAGAAAAACTCCCGCGACGGTGGCCTAAGCGTCTGTCCGGAAGTCTTGAGCGGATCGCGCGGAGCAACCCAGTGGGCCAAGCCCGCCGCCAGGACAAAGAGCATCAGCAAGATAAGAGCGAAGATCGATGTCTCACTGCTCTTTATGCTGCGCCAGAGGTGCCAGTTTCTGGCAATGCGCGCGTTTGTCTTCTCTGGATTCACCACTGGCGTCAGGCGTAACTAATCCGCGGGTCGAGCAGGGAATAAACAATGTCCGTGAACAGGTTCGCCACTGCTACACTGATCGAGATCATGA
>JACCSP010000193.1 GCA_013812905.1 Pyrinomonadaceae bacterium | reverse complement strand
CGCGAAAACCCTACGGGAGTAGTGAGCGGCGTGGAGCGTGTGATGCGCGGCGGCTCGTTTCTGTGCGCGGGAAACTTCTGCACAAACTATCGTGTCGCGGGTAGAAGCCACTCGACACCTGATACGGGTTTGAACAACGTGGGTTTTCGTTGCGCGAAAGGTGTATAGGCGGCTTCACTGCGAATCGGGCGAAAAGGTTCGAAACAGAATATACAAATAATGAAGTCAATACTCTGATTGCATCATTAGACTCGTGACAAATAAGGCCTTCGCGGGTTTCTGCTATACGCAGCTAACAGATGTGGAGCAGGAGATCAATGGCCTGATGACCTACGACCGCAAACGCAAGGCCGCTCCCGAAGAGTTCAAGAAGATCTTCGAGCAGCGGTAGGGGTGGACGGGTAAGTCCACTCGCTTGCAGAGGACACGTCGCAGGTTGGGCTAGTTAGTCACCGAGGTAGTTTGTGGGGATCAGACTTGATCGAGCGGCAGACACTTTGGTCTGAGTTTCGGCAACGCTACGGACGCGCGCCGCGGCTCTTCCGCGCGCCGGGTCGGGTTAACTTGATCGGCGAGCACACAGATTACAATGGCGGCTTCGTTCTCCCGATGGCAATTGACCTCGAAACAGTCGTGGCCGCGGCTCCGCGCGCCGACCAGAAGGTACGCGTTTACTCTTTAAACATGAATGAAGGTGCGGAATTCGATCTGGAAAATCCCGGGACACCCCAACGTGGCATGTGGCTCGACTACGTCGAGGGGGTGGCGCATGCTCTTTTGAGCAGCGGGATGAGAGTTATCGGGGCCGATCTGATGATCAGTTCGGACGTGCTGCCCGGTTGCGGGCTGTCGTCCTCAGCTGCGCTGGAAGTGGCCTCGGGATTGGCGCTCACGGGCGTAGCCGGCGAGGATGTTGACCCGGTACAGCTCGCGCTGGCTGGTCAACAGGCTGAGCACACCTACGTAGGGACGATGTGCGGCATCATGGATCAGCTTGTTTCCGTACTGGGACGCAGAGGGCACGCGCTTTTGATAGATTGCCGCACACTTGAAGCGACACCCGTTCCACTCGACACTAAGAACATCGGCGTCGTCGTTTGCAACTCGATGGTGAGGCATGAACTCGCATCTTCTGAATATAACGTGCGGCGCGCCGAGTGTGAGCGCGGCGTGGAGCTTTTGCAGGAGGCGCTTCCGGGTATTAGTAAGCTGCGCGACGTAACCTCGAGGGACTTTGAGGAACACGGCGGTCACCTGCCAGAACCAATCAGGCGTCGGTGCCGGCATGTCGTCACCGAAAACCAGCGCACACTCAGGGCTGCAGCCAGCCTCCGAGTGGGCGATCTTGATGAGGTCGGGTCGCTGATGAACCGCTCTCACGAGTCCTTGCGCGATGACTACGAGGTGAGTTCTGCCGAACTCGACGCCTTGGTCGAAATCGCGCAGGACTGCGAAGGCGTACTTGGGTCGCGGATGACAGGCGGAGGCTTCGGCGGCTCGACTGTCAGCCTTGTTCATCGCACCGCGCTTGAAGAGGTTACCCGGACGATTTCTACCGCCTACGAAGAACGCACAGGCATAACCCCGAAGGTTTTCATAACCGAGCCGGGTGACGGCATGCAGGAAGTGTCCCGGGACTGAACAATATGAGTCGTTATCGCTTCATGAAATCGTTGAATAGCGGAAGCCAGGCTGCCTCCCACGTTTTGCTGGTTATCGCGATTCTCTCGCTCGGGCTCGTCGGATGCCGCAAGGAAAGTGGCACGGCGGGTAGTGGCGGCCCGAAGAAGGAAGGGAAGATGCGTGTCGGGTTCTCGCAGATGGAAAACAACGGACCCTGGCGCATCGCCGAGACCAAGAGCATGCAGGACGAGGCGGCCAAGCGGGCTGACCGCTTCGAGTTAGTCTACACAGACGCGCAAGGCCAGACCGCGAAGCAGGTCTCGGACGTTGAAGATCTGATCGCGCAACGCGTAGACGCCATCTTCCTTGCGCCGCGCGAGGCTAAGGGCTTCGAACTGGCGTTGCAGGCGGCAAAAGAGGCCAATATCCCAGTCTTCCTCATCGACCGTGAGATAGAAGGCAATGCGGGCGAAGACTACGTCACCTTCATCGGCTCTAACTTCGTCGAAGAGGGCAAGCGGGCGGGTAAGTGGTTGGTCAAAGAAACGAACGGCAAAGCTGGAGTCATCGAACTGCTTGGCACGCCAAACTCTTCGGTCGCGCGCGATCGACACGACGGGTTCGCCGACGCGATCAACGGTAGCCCCGACATTAAGATCCTCGCTTCTCAGCCCGCCAACTTCACGCGGGCCGAAGGGCAGAAGGTGATGGAGAATCTCATTCAAGCCCACGGCGATAACATCACTGCCGTTTACACACACAACGATGAAATGGCCCTTGGTGCGATTCAGGCTTTGAAGGCCGCCGGACGGCAACCCGGCAAAGACGTGCTCGTGCTGTCGGTGGATGGCCAGAAGTCCGCGCTCGAAGCGATCATTCGTGGCGAGATGAACGCCACAGTCGAGTGCAACCCACGCTTTGGCCCAATCGCTTTCGATACCCTCGAAAGATATACCCGTGGCGAGAAGATTGAGCCGAAGATAATCGTACCCGACAAGTTCTTCGACAGTTCGAACGCGGCACAGTTTATCAACGAAGCATACTGAAAGCGGGAGACGCGAGTCAGAAGATAGGCAGTGCGCGAAGACTTGTAGGCAAGTCTATAGTTGCTCCCCATTACCACCCAGCTTTGGCTGAGTGGTGGGCCAAAGGGACGAATCTAACGAACCGTTCTAACAGTTTCGGCAACGCAACGAAAACCGGTAAAACCGTTAATGAGAGAGCACTTTCCCTCATTACCACCCAGCTAAAACAGGGTGTGAATGAGAGGCCTATCTACAAAGTTTTGGCGCACCGGAATCAGTAGTCAGGGGATAGGAGTCGAAGGGATTATTGAGACCCGACCAAATTTGAGACCTGAAATGAGTACAGAACCACTTCTCCGCATGGAGGGCCTCACGAAAGTCTTCTCGGGCCACGTGGCGCTCGACAACGTAAACTTCCAGCTGGAGCGCGGCGAGGTTCACTCGCTGGTGGGAGAGAATGGTGCCGGCAAATCCACGCTTATCAAGATTATGACGGGAGCCTACCGTCGCGATGGCGGGCGCATGTGGCTGGAAGGCAGCGAAGTCAGCTTTAACACAC
>JACCSP010000192.1 GCA_013812905.1 Pyrinomonadaceae bacterium | reverse complement strand
AACCAGAAACGAGGCGAAGAGCCCGCCCGCCACAACGGGTCGAAGTATGCCTTCCTTTGGCGCCGCGGCCACCATCTCCGGGGAAGGCGTTTCGCCGGCAGCGAGCGCGGCAGCGATTGGATCCCCGCCAGGAAGAGCAGCGGCGACTTGCAATGCGGAAGAAGGTCGCTCGGCCGGATCTCTTTGAATGCAGCGCTCTATTACTTTCTCGACCAGCGGATCGAGGTCTTTGACGATTGAGGTGGGGGTTGTGGGCGTGGTGTTGCTGCGCCGCAGCTTAATCAAGTCTCCGAGCGTCGCCGCCTCGAATGCTTTCTTGCTGGTGAAGAGTTCGTAAAGTAACAGACCCAGTGAATAGATATCACTGCGGATGGTAAACGCTTTCCCTTCGAGCTGTTCGGGAGCCATGTAAGCCGGGGTTCCCGCCGCTAGTTCATCGTCCCCAAACTCTTCCGCCAAACCCGCCAGACCAAAGTCAGTAATGCGCGCATTCCCGTCCTCGTCGATCATTACATTCGCCGGTTTCAGATCGCGATGCAGTACACCGACATCATGGGCGGCATTGAGTCCGGCGCAAATCTGCCGAGCGAGCTGCGTCGCCTTGTCGACAGGAAAGCGACCAATGCGGCGCAGGAGGGAAGAAAGCTCCTCACCCTTAATGTATTCCATCGATAGAAAGTGACGCCCGTCTGTCTCGCCGATGTCGTAGACGCGGCAGACGTTTTTGTGGCTCACCTGTCTGGCGACGCGCACCTCACGATGAAAGCGTGCGAGCGCGGCGCCATTGCTCAACAGATGATCGGGCAGAAACTTGAGCGCGACCGGTTGGCCCAGTTTCAAATCGTCCGCGCGATACACTTCGCCCATGCCGCCCTTCCCCAGCAATCCAACAATGCGATACCGTTCGACAAGAATTGCTCCCGGAACAAAGCGCGCGTTGTCGATGGAGTCGAACGAGGGCGCCTTACTGGGGGATGATTTGGGGGACTTAAGGGAATCGAGGCGTCGAGTGGCGGCGTCGTCCAACAGCATGCCGCAACTCGGGCAAATATCAGAGTCGCTTCGGATTTCGCTGGAGCAGGAGGGGCAATAGATCCTGAGAGTCATCGGGGGCGCATTCTAGCAGAGTAAGCGCCAGGGTGGCAGAGAACTCTCAACACCACAGAGGTTCTCAAAAATGAGGCACCGGTAGGGTTCCCGGTCCGTTTCGTATCAGTAGTATATGAAGTCTTCAAACCGCAACGGGCACGGCTCAACTTTGGTTACTCTTGTCCGTCGCTATTTCCGTGATGGCCATTCAAGGGTCTGAACGCGTTTTCAAAGACAAAATCTGCAACGCGACGGCCCTGAGTTATCCCCTCGGTCTTATCGAACTTCCAGTGGATCCCAAGATAGATTCGGCTCTGGCCATTCTCTTCCTCAGCCTCCGAGAGCGTTTTGAAAGTGCGCGGGATTAGCGGCCGCGGATTTCCCTGGTTGTCCTCCGTCACGCCGTTGAACTCATCTGAGACGAAGGTGAATGCAATGTGATCGGTTCTGTAGAAGTTACGCAACGTCTCGAACAACGCGCCTCCGAAGCCGGCATGACCGGACGGATACGCCGGGAAGGGCGGAGTGAAGTTAGGCCCGGTGAGATTGCTTGCCGGTGCGCCGAGTGGTGAAAAAGTAGGATCACCGTCAGTAGCGGGATTACCGTCGCCCTGTCCAGTCGGGCCAGTACCTAAGTCAGCCTCGCGAATTCCGGTTACCGGACGCCAGTAATTGTAGAAATACTTTGATTCCCAGACCGCGGTACCCGCATCAGCCATCGCTGTATTCACCAGCGCCATAAGCCGCGCAAGTTCCAAAACGTTGTTAGTGTGCCTCTCCTCGGCGATTTGCATGGCAATTTGGTTATACAGTCGGGGTGGCGCGCATAAGCTCGGCGTCCCATCATAAGCCCAATAAATTCCGATCTGGGTCTGATCGAGAGTGCGCTCAGTCGGGGTTATGACGGCGTCGCCCCCGAGACGCTTCACCTCACCAAACGCGGCTTCATATGAGTGACTGGTAATCGACGGAGGAGAAGGAACTCGAAACTGGTCGGCGGAGCGCAGGACGAATGGAGTTACCGCGCCCCAGTGCGCGCCGAGAGCCAGAGGATGAAGGCTGATTGGATCCTGACGCCACTTTCCTGGTTGGTCACTGGTAATGAAATCGATGCCGACGCGCAGTTCTGCATGGTGAGCACCATCATTCTCCCTGAGGCTCAGAATTGCTTCTGCAGCCCGACGACCGAGATTGATGCCGTTTGTCTTGGCATGTCCCTCCGGAATTTCGCTAAGTTCTTCCAGGAGTTTCTGGTCAAAGCTCGCCGCTTGCGAGGGAAAAAGAGCACACAACGTATGGTGCGCTGCCTTGGCGATCGCGCAGTCGATTGAGGTTTCTTCATGCACCCGGTCAATGCCGGAATAACTCCGATATCCGCCGAGGATCGCATTCACGGCGTCGAATACTGCAATGTGAACGATAGCCATCGCGCGGCTTGACCTGCCGGGTCCGACCTGCTCCCCAAAAGTTCGGATCTCTCCCGGCGCTACCGGAGTATGGTCCAGTCCGCTGGCATTGATTGCCACTTCATTCCAGTGACGCATCCGTGCCAGCGAATTCCCGCCGCGCCGCAAAGGATGTCTTTGCGGTTGCTGGACGTGCCGCCCAGCTCGGTAGCGTGGTCCCCAGTTATGATTGCGATCGCCGTCTTGCGCCCGTGCAGATACAGCGATGAGTAGCGCCACGATTGCGAAGGGCACAAACAGTAGTACACTTGCCTTCAGAAATTTACGCGGGAATCTGCGTCTGCTGGACCGGGTGGCGAGCACCGCCGCTCCGGTACCTATGCGGGCAGCCCGCTTGGCGTGGGGGATGGTGGTTTGCACGGACTCTTCTTTCATAAAGCTTCTCCTATATTGGTTTGGGGGTTCGGAGCCGAGTTCCAGACTCGACCGCTAGATTGTGGGTGGCAAAAGCCACCTACCGCTAAATTGAAAAAATCAAACTAGAAAGCGCCCATCGTTGCTTCGAATCACAATTGACGGATTCTTTGATCCGAATTACGGCTCACGAACGCTATGAATGACGCATTGTGAATAACGAAGTGAAGTCGGGGACTTTCCTGCTAGAGCCTTGCTTAAGGAACTGGCGACATCAGCAGTTGGTGCGTTATCTTTTGCGCTTTATTCTTACCACATCTGCTTGTTTTGCGGTAGCTGTCTCGCCGAGTTTCTCGCTCTCACTCTTCTGCGTCCACTCTTCTGGCCAATATGAGGTTCTCAGCTTTCGATAGAGTCGTCGCATTCCGAAGTCTAGAGTCTAACCTCGAATGTCCGAAGTCCCAAGTCCAACGTGCAACGTTCGCCGACCTCTAGGACCGCAGGCGTCTGGCATCCGTCAAGCAATCAACCGAATCTTAAGAGGGGCTCCGCGGCGGCCCGGACTGCAACGTCACAAGCCCAACAATGGGCAACTGGCGTTACATCGGCGAACCACCGACTTCGCTTAGAAGCCCGCGCGACGTTTGCGCGAGGGATCTTAAGTGCGGGATTTATGGTCATGGCGCTGGGCAGTTGCTCCGAGCCATTGGCCCGACTGTTAAGTAGGGTGCTCAGGATATTCCAAAACTCCTCCAGTAGTGCGAAGGGGATGCGGAGCCCTGCCATAGTCGGGCTTCCGCCGCACTTGCTACTCAGAGAACAAGCGGCGGAATCCTCGCTCACCTTGGCGGCCCTGTTTCGACGGTTGTACTAGGGTAAACGGGTCGGTCGAGCGGGTGGGCGTGGGAGGACTTGCAACTGCCATTTTTGAAATTCATTTCGCAGCTGGTTGAACATAACGGGATTCTGCTCGCGGAAGTCAGCCTGCTCTCTTTCATCGATTGAAAGATCAAAGAGATATTCTTGCCTGCCGTCCTTGAGATACTTCCAACGGCCGCGACGCACGGCGTCCTGGTTAGAGTTGCGCCAGAAAAGAGTACGGTCGTAACTGGCCCGTGAAACTCGACTTCCACCAATAACCGGTAGCAGGTCGTCACCATCGAGAGGAAAGCCGGGATCGGGTTTAGCTTGTCCAGCAGCGAGAATCGTCGCCGTCCAGTCCATTGTGATCGACGTTTGCTCAGTGACGCGACCAGGAGGCACCACACCCGGCCAACGTACTATTGCCGGCACCTTTATGCCGCCTTCGTACAACGAAAACTTCTGCCCCCGGAAAGGCCAGTTGTAAGAGAAACGCTCACCGCCATTGTCACTGGTGAAAATCAAAAGAGTATCGCGATCGAGGTTAGCCTTCGTGAGGGCTGCCAGTACCTTGCCAATCCCGTCGTCCAAACTCTTCATCATTGCGGCATAAGTTTTCAGAGAGCCTCCGGCCGTAAACCCATTGTATCCCCGCCCTAACGCGCGGCTGACGGCGATGTCCGTGGGACCTTCCCAGGGCCAGTGAGGCGCAGTGTAATGAAGACTCAGGTAGAACGGGCGGCGGCGGCTCTCGCTCTTATCTCGTTGAGCTCTCCGCGAGATGTAATCGACAGCGCGAGTGGTAAGCATGTTTGTCAGGTAACCAATGCGCTCTACCGGAACCTTTCCCTCATAAAGATCGCCTTCACCCACCATATCCTTGTGGGTAAAAAAGTCTACCGCCCCACTCATGATCCCGAAGAACTCTTCAAAACCACTCTGCACTGGGCCAAACTTTGGCAGATAACCCAGGTGCCATTTGCCGATGAGCGCTGTCTCATAACCGTTTGCCTTGAGCAGGGAGGCAACCGTCGGATACTCCGGGGGAAGCCCCAGAGTCTCCACTTTGTCACCCAGAAGGCTCTTCTCGTGCAGCGGTTCTTCAAGGCCAACCCGAGTTCTCGCCGGGTACCGCCCCGTTATGAACGCACACCGTGTCGGCGTACAAACAGGTGACGCCGAATAGGCATTCAGGAAGCGGACGCCCTCCCGGGAAAGTCGATCGAGGTTTGATGTTTGGTAATCGGGACGTCCGTAACAGCTTAGATCGCCATAACCAAGATCGTCGGCGAGAATGAAAAGCATGTTTGGGCGACGGGTCTGCGCTCGTGAGAGTTTAGGCGCTGCTGCGATCGCTGCGCCCGCGACGGCGGCGCCGACAAATTCGCGACGGCTGATTTTGCGTGCCATGGGTGCAATCGTAATGGTGACGTGGGGGGAAAACAAGGGGGAGGCTCGGCGACGGTGATTGAGAGATGGGGAGACGAGGAAGTGGGGGAACGGGCGACGAAGAGGGGGAGAAGGGTGATGAGTTGACGTGCGGATGGGGAGACGCGGGGAGAAGGACGCGGGCCGGCGTTCAAAGCCTAAAGCTCAAAGCTCAAAGTTTCCATTCACTCTTCAATGCTCAATATTGGAACCCCGGTCATGCTATCGCAAATTCCGGAGAAACTTGGAGCAGCTGCCGTACGTACCAGTCCCAAACACGTCCTGTTTTATTAAGGAGTCCTAAAACCCATGAGAAATTTCAGAAGAAATGCTCTCTCTCGGCAATTAGTCGCGCTTCTGCTGCTTGTGCCTGTACTAACCGTTTTGGCGCCGACGCATGTCCAGCTTCAGGCCAGGGCGCAAGGTGGCGTGGCTGGAGCGGTGCCCAAGATCCAGTTTGAAGAGTACACACTGCCAAACGGTTTGCAGGTAATACTCCACGTTGACCGCAAGCTTCCGGTGGTGCACGTCAATCAATGGTTTCATGTGGGTTCGAAGAATGAGCGCGCTGGTCGAAGCGGTTTTGCGCACCTTTTCGAACACATGATGTTTCAGGGATCCAAGAATGCGGACAAAGAATACTTCCAGTTTGTCGAGGCAGCCGGAGCGAACTTATTCGAAGGTGGAGTCAACGGCACCACCAGTCAGGACCGGACGAACTATTTCGCCACCGTCCCATCCGGAAACTTGGAAAACCTCCTCTGGCTAGAGTCAGACCGCCTGTTAACCCTTCCTGATGCGCTTACGAAAACGAAGCTCGACAACCAGCGTGACGTGGTAAAGAACGAACGCCGGCAAGGACTGGAGAACCAACCGTACGGCCGCTGGCTCAAGCTGCTAATGGAGAACCTTTATCCGGCGCGCCATCCTTATTCAACTGACGTTATCGGCAGCCACGAGGACTTGACCGCTGCCTCGCTCGACGACGTCAAAGACTTTTTCAAAACCTACTACACGCCCAACAATCTCTCGCTCGTCATTGCCGGCGACTTCGATCCGGCGGAGGCTAAGCGTCTGGTCGAGAAATACTTCGGCACCATTCCACCGGGGCCCGCGCTCGAGCGACCGGCCAAGGGCATGTCACAGCTCGAGGGCGAGAAGATCGTCGAAGTGAGTGACCGCGTGCCGCAGGAGCGCACCTATTTTGCCTGGCACACGCCTGCATTCTTCGATCCAGGCGACGCCGAGCTTGATCTCGCGTCCACCATCCTGACTGACGGGCTTTCGGCTCGACTCAACAAAATGCTGGTCTACGACAAACAGGTTGCGTCCGACGTGACCTCTTTCCAATGGTCGCGGCAGTTAACCGGTACCTTTGTCATCTGGGCGACCGCCCGACCGGGGGCGTCTCTCGCTGAGGTCGAGCGGCTGGTGACCGACGAGATAGCGCGCCTCGCGAAAGAGGGTCCGACGGCTGCGGAACTCAATCGCGCGAAGACGAAGTGGGAGTTCGGATTTGTGACGGGCCTAGAACGGATTGGCGGCTTCGGTGGCAAGGCGGATCGACTGAACCAGTACAACACCTTTCTGGGCGAGCCCAACCGTTTCGAGCAAGACTTCGCGCGTTACCGCAACGCGAGCGTCGAGAGCGTGCGCGACGTAGTGGCGCGGCGGCTCAACACGCGCAACCGCTTGCTGGTTCGCTTTCGACCCGAGAGGTCCGGGCGCGAAGCCCAGATAGCTGTTGATCGCTCGAAGATGCCGACACTTGGTGGAGACAAGCCTTTCACCGCGCCTGAGGTTAAGACGGCGAAGCTTGAGAGCGGCATGGACTTGTTTGTCGTTGAGCGGCCCGAACTGCCAAAGGTGGCGGTTCGTCTGGCGACGAAGGCGGGTAGCGTGCACGATCCGGCAGGCAAAGAGGGACTCGCGAATCTGACGCTGGAAACAACTAAACGAGGGACGAAGTCACGCCAGGCCCTGGAGATTGAGGACGCACTAGGCGACCTGGGTACTGCGATCGGAGGGAGCGCCAACTACGAAGGCTCGGTGCTGGGCATGGAAGTACTCAAACGTAACCTCGCGCCCGCACTCGTGGTTCTTTCCGACGTCGTTCGTAATCCGGCGTTCACGGCAACGGAGGTTGACCGGGAGAAGAAACAGCGCCTCGATTTGTTGGCCCAAGAGTCCCAGAATGCTAACTCGGTGGCGCAGCGCGTGGGACCGATGCTCGCGTTTGGGGCGGACCACCCTTATGGGCGACCCGTTCGGGGATTGCCGGCGACGGTTCAAAGCCTCAGGCCCGAAGACCTCGCGCGCTTTCACGCGACGAACTGGAAACCCGGCAGTTCTGCCCTCATCTTTGTCGGCGATATCACGCTCGCTGAGGCGACTGATTTGGCGCGGCAGAACTTCGGAACCTGGTCGGGAGGTGCGGCGCCTACCGTTTCCATCCCAGCCCCGCGCCCCATGGGACCCGGAAAGGTCTTTATGGTCGATCGACAGGACTCAGCGCAGACGGTCGTCGCGCAGATGTTGCCAGCGCCGCCACGCAAGACCGATGACTACTACGCGTTGCGCCTTGCCGACGCAGTCTGGGGTGGTGGTTTTGGCACGCGCCTCAACCTCAACCTGCGTGAGAACAAGGGCTACTCTTACGGCGTCTTCTCGTTCCCTTTACTCCACTCGAGGTCCGGCGCGTGGATCGCGCAAGGTGGAGTGCAAACGAACAAGACTAAGGAGTCAGTGGTTGAATTCGTGAACGAGCTAAAATTTCTTTCGGGAACGAAACCGATTACTGAACAGGAGTTAACTCACGCCAGGAACGGCCGCGTCCGTGGCTACGCGCAGCAGTTCGAGTCGGTAGGTCGCATCGTTGATCAAATCGGCGCGTTGTGGACTGCTGGGCTGCCGATGAGCGAGTTGCAACGCGAGCCTTCGGAACTCGAACGGGCTACCCTAAGTGCCGTCAATGCTGTAGCGCAAAAGTACTCGGCGCCCGGAGGAGCTACGTTGCTTCTGGTCGGCGACCTCGCAAAGATCGAAGCAGGTATACGCGAGCTAAATATCGGGGAGATCATAATTATCGATCCCGAAGGGAAGATTGTGATGAAGAAGTAGTGGCTGGTTACTGGGGAGTTGGATCGGTGTTGGACTTTAATGGGTAGCTTTCGGTAAGGTTAAGAAACGATGACCACAGTTGCTCGCAGGTTTTTGATACGTGGCGGTGTTCAGGGCGTGGGCTATCGCTTCTTTGCACAACGCGCCGCTGCGAAGCATCAAGTTGTCGGATATGTGCGCAACGAACTCGATGGAAGCGTGGAAGTATTAGCAGAAGGTCCAACGAATGATATAGAAGCTTTCAAAAACGAGCTGGCGGCTGGACCTCAGTGGGCCACCGTCGAGCAGGTTGAAGAAATAGCTCTCGATCCGAGTGGCACGCATACATCGTTTAGGGTTGAGCGCTAAAAAACCTGCCTGGTCGGTAGTCAGTTGTCCGTACTTCTATGTTCTCTGGGTTGCTCATTAAACCTAGCCCCTGACCACTGATCCAATTATGGACAATCTCAAAGAACTCATTCGCGAAGTGCCGGACTTTCCCAAAGCCGGAATTAATTTTTACGACATCACCACCCTACTGAAGCGCCCCGAAGGGTTGCGCATGACCGTCGATGCGTTGGCAGCGGAATTCCAAGATATGAAGGTTGACACGGTGATTGGGGTCGAAGCGCGGGGATTTATTTTTGCGCCAGCGCTTGCCTATTACCTTGGCGCCGGCTTCGTGCCAGTGCGCAAACCACGCAAGCTACCGGCCGAGTGTGCGTCCATCTCCTACGATCTCGAATATGGCCATGATACGTTGGAAATCCACCGCGATGCCATCGGCAACGGACACCGAGTAATCATTGCAGACGACCTGCTAGCTACTGGAGGCACGGCCAAGGCGGTCGTTGACCTGGTCGAGAGTCTGGGTGGAACGGTGGCGGGACTGGTGTTTGTCGTGGAGTTGGAGTTCTTATCGGGCCGTAAGAAGCTCGAAGGCTATGACGTGCGGTCGCTGGTGAAGTATCAATCATAGGAATGGTGTTTTGAAAACAAACACAATCCGTGAACCCTCACTAAGCTCACGAATTGGATCCTCTTGATTACTTCGCGGGTTGATTACTTCGCGGGATTTCGTGGATCGCTTTACTGCTTATCGGTCTTTACGGCCATTGAATGACCTTCGACTTTGGCTTGCCGGAAATAATGCCGACTGGTGGGGGGGGCTGACTACCCGAAACATCATTAACGCTCCTAGCCGGCGTAGGTAGCACACTGCGGCTGCGACTAGTCTCCACGCTTAGGGGAGCTGGTTTCGTTTGTTCCTCAGCCACTGCTTGTTGTTTGAACTTTGCGGTTCGCGCATCTCGCTGCTTCGGCGCAGTTGCCATGGGGCGCGACATAGATGCAGCTGCCGAGAATTCGCGCTTATTCTCGCGCGCCTCGGGGACTCTGTTTCCAGTGGAGTTAGATGACATGGAGTTAGCCCAACTCTCGGATCGCCCCGCCGTCGCGGTATCGGCTGAATCTTTTTCAGATACTTCAGCGGTTCCAGACCGCGAGGTTGGATCCACGCTCCTAGTCTCAGCGGGGGTAGCAAGGACAGTCTCGTCAAGGTTCTTCGAGGCCGGTGCGGTTGATTCAACTTTCACCGCAGCGGGAGTTCCCATCGTGCTGGTCACAGTTGTTCCAGACACCGCAACGGGGTTACTGGGCGTTGTGGGTTGGTTAGTGGTTTTCGTGGAACCTTCGCTTCGCGAGCCTGCCAACCACTTGCTAATCTGCGGAGTTAAGAACGCGGCAATACCACTACAGACGAGAAACATTGCCAGTATCAAAGCTGCGAGAGTTTTCCGACTCGAAGTAATACGAGTCACGAAGACTGATGCTGGATGGAACTCCGGCACCACTAGTCGGGGCGGATCATTAATTTCTGGGAGGGTTCTTAAAGCTCGTAGGGGTTCCTTTATAACGGGTTGTTCCTGAGTGGGCTGGGATTGGTTCCTCGCGACCACATCCCCAGTCAACTGGATTTTTCTCTCGCCGCTTTCTTCAGACACCGACGGAGGCTTCGTCGTTACCGTAGTCTCGAAATCCGTCACCTCGTCGATCAACGGGTCTTCAAGTCTCGATCCCGCATTGCCAGTTGGTTCAAGCTTCTCTTTCTCCGCTGGCCGTGAGAACCGAGCGGATTCATCAATCAGGGCGCTTCGGGGACTCGACGCTTCCGACTGCTTTGTCGCACGGGCTTCTCGAAGTATGTCGCCAATATCCACGAAGCCCCTGGCATCAGCCCACATTTCAGGAGGTGTTCTCGATCTGCCTGTGGCATTCAGGTCAGCGCCATTCTCCAGCAGGAGCCACACGACCTGAGAATGACCAAAGAACGCAGCTAGAGCGAGAGCGTCGAAGCCATCCGCTCTTTTCGCGTTTACCTTGTCTCCTCGATCAATCCAAGCCTTCACGGTGCCCGCGAGGCCCTCACATGCAGCGCGCATCAGGGGTGTCATGCCATGGTCGCTAATCGAGCCACAGTCGGCACCAGAAATTTTAGCCAAGCCGGCAATTGGTCGAGCTCCCATCTTTTCTGAGATACCCGTACCTGCTGGTGGCGTTAATTCAGTGGTTCCGTGTTCGAGGTTCTTTTCTCGTGTTACTGCCGCTGACATTTTCGTACTCCACTCTGGTTTAGTGCTCTACGGTAATCCGGTCACCTGGTTGGATGAGTGGATCTGCCAGTTTCCCGGTATTGATATCTTTCAGCTTGTAACGGGTTGAAGCAAGAAATCCATTATCACCTTCGCGCGCGACGTATGCTTCTTTGGATTCGCGACTTAAACCTCCCGCCGCGAGTATGGCCTGTGTGAGAGTCAGACCTGGTCGAAACTGTACTTCGCCGGGAGCCTTGACCTGACCGCCAACATAAAAGAACCGTTTGGGGTTTGCGTGCACCGTGACTACATCACCGGAACGAACTAGTAGATTCATCTCCGCTGGTTTGGAGAGATCGACAACCAGTGCCTCGCCGGTCTCATGTCTGATGAGCGTGGCGCGGCCGGCTTCGGGCGCCGGTTGCGCGTCGGCGATCACCACATAAAGCGGGATAGCTTCGCGACGCAGGAGTTTCGTGCCGGGCTCCTTCACGAGTCCGCTAACAATAATTGCATGACTAAGATACTCACGAACGCCGACCAAAACTCTGGGGTTCTCGTTAACAGACCGGCGTTTGAGGTCAGCCTCTAATCGAACCCTCGTCTCTTCCACCGTAAGTCCGGAAACCTGCAGCGGCTCAGCGAGAATTGGGTGCTCTAGTAGCCCAGACGGAGTGACCGTGAACAAGGTGGATTGAGTAGCAGGCCCATCGCCCAGTCGGACATCAAGAACGTCACCGACACCAATGTGGTAAACCTTGGTCAACTCGCTTGCTTTTGCTGTTGGCGCTGACTCCGAATTGTTTGGCTGTGACTCGGGCGATACGTTTAGCGAAACCGGCACGCCGGCTGCGAGATCGTTTGCAGGTCGCGAATCGGCCGCAGCGATTCGTGAAACCGGGACCGCAGATGTTTCTTTCTCGATGGATGAGGCTCGCTTCGCTTTCCGCGCCAGTAGGGAGGCTTCATCAAGCTTCGCGGCCGCCTCCTTGTCTTTTGAATTCAGCTTCAGGGCCTGCTCAAAGGAGGGAATTGCCTCCTGCCAACGGCCCTGATCGAACAGAGCGAGACCGAGACCGAAGTGAGCGTCGGCGTAGTTCGGGTTGAGTTGGACCGCCTTTTGAAATACTTCCGACGCCTGTCTAAAGAGTCCACCGCGTCCATATTTCACACCTAGCTTATAAAGTCTCTTTGCTTCGTCACTCGCTTGTCGGGAAACATCCTGACTCTTCGTCTTGTCTTCTGTCTTGTTTGGTGTGCTGGAACCGTTGGTCTCGACAATTTCGTCAGCGCGCGCGGCCGCACTTGTAATATTCGCCTGGCCAGATGTGGCTTGGGAACGGAAGAAGATTGCGAGGAAGACAGCGAGGATTATTAAGTGCTTCATGATCAACCCCTCCGCGATTAGGCGGTTACTTCAAATTTCTCGAAGCGTCGGCTTCGGCTGAACCCCCGATTAGAGTAACGAAAGCCTGGTTGGGAAGAGTCGACAATACTGATGAGGGGGCATCAGGTGGATTCACTGCAAGCCTTTTGCGTTGTTTATACCACTTTCGCGGCCTGAGTCAAGCTTTCAAGGGTCGGTACAGAGGCGCCTGGCCCACATGCCGGGCCCCGCTTAGTCTCAGAACCAAGGGGTAAAACCTGGCAAAACTTGAATATTGGAAATAGTGAACTGTAGCGCCGTTTAATAGGGCGCTAGATGAGGTGCCCCTAGCTTCTCGGATCTGAAGGTAAAAATAGGGTGCGCTGCTTGTGCTAGGAATAGCCCACGCCCCTTGTGCCACCCTGCACCAATAATCTGGCGCTACCCATGGGGGGCGGTGCCTTTACCATTGACCCTCCACCAACTACTATCTACCCGCACGTGCTCCCGTAGCTCAGTTGCATAGAGCGTCCGCCTCCTAAGCGGAAGGTCGCGCGTTGGAATCGCGCCGGGGGCACCAGTTTTAAGTCCCGCACCCACGTTCCATACGAAATGAAGACATTTTTCGCCGGTCGCGAAAGAACGAAAACGATCAATGCAGAAGCAAGATTACGAGAGCCTGTATGACCTGGAAACCAGCTTCTGGTGGTTTGTTGGCATGCGAGAGATCACGGCCGCGCTTCTGAAGCCCTTCGTGCGGACAAGTGATCGGCAGATTCTCGATGCTGGATGTGGAACCGGCGGCAACCTCGAATGGCTCAGACGTTATGCCGGCACGGGAGAGGTGATTGGGGTAGACCTGGAGCAAGCAGGTTTTCGCGTTTTGCGTGCAACCTATGCCAATAGCCTCCTGCTGCCTCTGGCTGTATTCAGACGGCTGGTAATGAAGCGCCTCGGGCTCGCAGATAAAGGCTCCGATGTGAAGCCACTTGGATCCAAGTGGCAACGGTTAGACACCGCAATGAAAGCCGCGCTTAGAACTGAAGCACTTTGGATGGATCGAACTGGGCTGAAAATACCCGCTGGATTATCGGCTATATGCGTTGCAGAGAAACCGCGAGCATAGGTGGTTTTCCTGCCGACGTACTAGGCTTCAAATTCAAGAATTGCATCTGCCACAATGCGAACCTCACTCTCGGAAAGTTGCGGATACAAAGGAAGGGAAACAATCCGTCCGGCAACGCCCTCGGCGACTGGGAACGAGCTCTCGCCGATTTGTTGAAAGAGGTTCTGCTGATGAAGCAGATAAGGATAGTGAATCATTGTTTCGATCCCTCGGCTGTCCAAGTGCGCGCGCAGTCTGTCGCGCTCAGGATGTTCAACCACGAAAAGATGAAAGACATGTGCCTCCAGATTTCGGACAGCCGGAAGTCGCAGATGCGCAGCACTCTGTAACGTGTCGTGGTAAATCGCAGCGAGTTTTCTGCGTCTTCGATTCCATTCTTCAAGATGTCTTAGTTTGACGCGCAGGACCGCCGCTTGAAGCTCATCCAGGCGCGAATTGAGTCCGTTAGTATCACCTGCCAACGCCGGGCCGTGACCACCCTGTCGCAAGACCTTTATGCGAGCAATTAACTCAGGGTCGTCGGAAACGACTGCTCCGCCGTCGCCATACGCGCCGAGGTTTTTGGTCGGATAGAAACTGAAAACAGCTGCGTGCGCGTACTTGCCAGGTGAACTACCGTTAAGATGCGCGCCGTGCGCCTGAGCCGCATCCTCGACCACTATTAGTCCGTGGCGCGATGCTAGGTCGCAAACGCTGGCCATATCGGCCATCTGCCCGTAAAGGTGAACGGGAACGATCGCGCGTGTTCGAGGCGTTATAGCTGCTTCGATTGCTTTGGAATCGAGCGTATAGGTTTGCGGATCGACGTCAGCAAAAACCGGCACGCCGCCCGCGTTGAGAATCGCGAGCGCGGTATACGCTGCGGTCAAAGTTGGAGCAATAACTTCGTCGCGCGCGCCTTTTCGAACGGCGCCGGACGCGACGAGCGCAAGCGATAGGGCATCAGTGCCTGAGCCTACCGCAGCTGCCGATCGCACCTGACAAAACCGCGCCCACTCCTCTTCGAAGGCTTCAACTTCGGGCCCTAAAATAAACATACCGCTCTTGACGACGCGCGCAAGAGCGGCACTTGTTTCCGACTCAATTTCCAGGTTTTGTCTAGTTAGATCGAGAAAGGAAATGGCCATCGGGCTCCAAATATTGTTCACCGTACTTCTTATAGTATTCGATAGTCAGAGCAGGCCCGGTTCGAAGAGAAGTGCGTGGCCTCCAGAGACGCATCTTAAGCCAGAGCAGGTATTGGTTTACCATAAAAGGCGTAATTATATACTTCACTGGCGGTGCGGCGAGCGCAGAAGGCACGCTGTGTGGCACACAGAATGTGTGATATGAGTATAGAGGAAGCCCGTAGAGATAAAACCCCCGGAATAAGAAGTATTCAGATGCCCCCTGAAGATTTGCAAGACCTGATTGATGCCCTCACACAGACCCCCGAAACAGTGACCGATCTGGTAAAGGACCTTTCCGGACCGGATCTCAGAGTTAAAAATTCGCCTGAAGAGTTTTCTGTAGTAGAGAACGTGTGTCATCTGCGCGACATTGAGATTGAGGGTTATACGGCCCGTATCAGTAGGATCCTTAGGGAGAACAACCCGATACTTCCGGACATCGATGGCAGCCGCCTGGCTATCGAGCGCGAATACCACAGCCAAAACCTGTCGGAAGCGCTG
>JACCSP010000189.1 GCA_013812905.1 Pyrinomonadaceae bacterium | reverse complement strand
GCGCGCGGTTCTGCCAGTTCACGTCGCGCTGGTCAATGAGCCGCAGGAAAGCTTCGTGCACTAACGCCGTCGGCTGCAACGTGTGGTCTGCTCGCTCGTGCCGCATAAAGGATTCAGCGATGCGGTGCAATTCCCCGTAAACCATTGGCGCGAGTTCATTAAGCACAGCCGCGCCGCCATGGCTCCACTCGACGAGCAGGCGGGTGACGGATTGTGGCGAGGGCTGAAGCGGCATCTGAATTTGATCGTCCGGGCGCGGTAATCTTACCTGTAGAAACGATGAAAGCAAAAATTGTTCCGCGAACGTGAGCCGATTCGCTCAATGTTCGTGCGTTAATAAGTAGAAGGAAAAATTTTCAAGGAGTAAATCATCATGCCCCGCACGCTTAAACCTATTTTTGCCTCACTGATGCTCAGTTTCGGCGTCCTATTATGCGCTTCATCGGCTAGGGCCGAAGTGCTCACCTTCCCCACTTTAACTAACGCCTCGGCTAATGATCCAAACTATGGCGACCGATTACCCGGCACGCCTAACGTCGTCGTTGATTATGGCCCGGCAGGAGCTCTCCCGCGGAGATGGACGACCAACTACGGAGATTTGGTCGGTGTCCTCTATGAAGAGAATGATGGCTTTGGGATTTTAGAGATTACCTTTTCGGCTGATCCCGGCTTTGTCGTTACTCTGAGTTCGTTTGATATGGGTGCGTATCTGAACACTGATCGCATCATCAACTCGGTGCAGGTCATAGATGTCGGCAGCAACACAACTCTTTTCTCACAGAGCAACGCGCTAATTCGCGGCAGTACGACTGGCCCTGACGGGCGTCACACCACATTCAGTTTCGCCACCCCCTTGTTTGCACAATTCTTGCGAATTCGCTTTGACGCGGGCAATCTAGGAGGGTTTAGTGACGATGTAGGCATCGACAACATCGTCTTTGGTCAACACCAAATAGGCGGTCTTCCTCCTCCGAGTGCTGTCCCTGAACCAACGACGATGCTCTTGCTCGGCACAGGCTTGGCAGGCGTCGCCGCAAAGGTGCGACGTCGGCGCGCGTGAGGTCGGTATGCGAAATGGCGATCCGAGCGCCCCATGTAAGAAGCTGGCACTGACGAACTTCTGAGCAGGTACGTTAGCATACCAAGTTACGTTCGCCGGAGAGTATCAGTTTGATCCGGACACACGCGCTTAATCCTTCATTTGTCGCTAGGCTCGTGCGGTAAGAGTTCGAGCAGGCCCCATTCCGAATAAACTCAGGCTTCCTCTGCCCGTCTTCAGACGGCAGAGGAAGCCTGTTCGTTTATGCGACGCCTATTGAGTGACCGTCCCAAGTTTCGATACTTGGAGGGTCCGCTCTAAACGCTCGGCCGCGACGAAGAAAAGGATCTGGAGGTGCTGATCCATGATGTCGCATAGTCTTTCTTTAGCCCTACCGGAGCGTCTTGGCCACTTCGAGAATCTGGTCAGGGCGGGCCCGGACCCAGTAGTTTTCCGTTAGGTTCACCCACCGCACCGTCCCAGACGAATCCACCAAAAACTCGGCCGGCCTGGCAATGTCCTGCCCGTTGGTTCCTGCGCTCGCGTGAAGCAGGTCGTAACGGCGGATCACGTCGGCCTTTGGATCAGAAAGAAAAGTGAAGCTGTAACCAGCTTGTTCAGCAAGATTGCGCGACAGCTCCGGAGTGTCCACGCTGATCGCAACCGGACGAATCCCTACTTCTTCGAACTTGGCCAAACTACTCTGGATGCTCCGAAACTCGGAGTTGCAGGATGGTCACCAGTAACCTCGGTAGAAAACCAGCAGCACACCTCTAGGCGCCTTTCCGTTGACCGGTGAGGTGAGTAACTCCAAAAGCGAGACGGGCCTGCCGTTCATATCAGACAGAGTGAAGTCCGGGGCCCTCTGACTTATCCGGGGAGCGCTGTGGGAGGCGGGCAAGCGCCTCGCCATTATAAAAATAGAAAAGATAAAGAATCCGAAAATCGCAACGCTGAGAGTAGTCAGGACCGTAGCGGCGATCTTAGATCGCCTGGGGCGCGGCCGGTCTCCCACTTTGGGCGGGCTGTCTTCCCGGGAACTCTGGCCTGTTGAAAACGCGCGCCGAACTCCAACCAGCAAAAGCCCTGCTGCTATCGCGAAGAGCAATAGGTTTGCCCAGGGGAAATCGCGGGTGACGGGGAACCATACAAATACAAAGAAGTAGCTGAGGAAAGCGATTAAGCTAAGCAGGAAACCTGCCCAGATTGGCCAGTTGAATCTTCGGGCGTTCATAGAAACTCCTTACCGGAAATCTTAGTGGCTTCTTAAGTCCCACTCAGGAAATAACACGATCCACGAACATACACGAAATGAACACTAACACTTCGTGTCGGTTTGTGTAATTCCCTGGATCCTTCAGGGCCGTCGAATATTGGTGAGTCTACTGCGCAACCGCATCCTTGATTCCGCGTGATAAAGTAAACTGCTTAAGATCCTATGAGTAACGTCTCTGAACAGGCCGCTCCTTCGAGCTCTGACGTGATACCTGGGCCACCCGGATCTCCCGCGGATATTTCGGCGCGGGAAAAAGGGCGCTATGACAGATCCATTGTCGAGGGACCGCTGCGCTCCGCGGTCTGGAAAATTGCCTGGCCGACGATGCTCACGAACATCATCGGAGGGTTGCAGGGAATTGTCGATCATGCGCTCGTCGGCCATCTCGTCGGCTTCACGGGGAACGCCGCGATTGGCGTGGCGTGGCAGATCTTCATTGTGGTCATCGTCTTCATCACTTCGCTATTCACCGGCATGAGCGTGCTCGTAGCCCGCTTTGCTGGCGCCGGGGAAGAAGAAAAGGTCAACCGGACCGTCTATCAAGCATTCCTGACGGCGCTCGGCATCTCAATGCTAATAATGGCGCCGCTCGGATACTTTCTTTCACCATCTCTTCTTGATCTGGTCAACGCGGCACCTGAAGTTAAGACAGAAGCGCTGCCGTTCCTGCGCATCATGTTTCTCTTCAGTACCGGCATGCTCATTTTCTTTATGCTGAGTGGCGCGCTGCGCTCCGCTGGCGACGCGCGTACGCCAATGATCCTCGGCATCGCCATGACCGTGCTGAACCTCGTTCTGAACGTGATCCTCATCCGCGGGCTGGGTCCCATCCCGTCGTTCGGTACCGCCGGCTCGGCGATGGGCACTGTGATTGCATCTGGGCTCGTCGCGGTCTACTCACTTTGGAAGCTATGGAACGGGGGCTGGGTCGTGTCGTTCCGGCGCGGAGATGGCTTCGGGCCGGATTGGAACGTCATCAGGTCGCTTTTCCGATTTGGATTACCAACCGGTATTCAAGGAATCGCGATGAACATAGGTGGAGTGTTCATGCTCGCGTTTATCGGTTCGCTGGCGCAGAGTGCGGCGGCGCAAGCGGCGTTCGCCATCTGCTATTCACAACTCTTCTCGCTGATCACTTGGACATCGATCGGTCTGATGGGGGCCGCTGCGGCTGTTGCCGGACAGAACCTTGGCGCGGGCCATCCCGATCGGTCCAACGCGGCGGTGCACGTGGCTGCCCGCTTCGGGTTCGCAGGCGCGGCGTTCATCGGAATCTTTTTCCTGTTCTTCCCGCGACAACTGCTCGCCATCTTTGGCATGGATGAGCCTGGGGTCGTCGAGATCGGCGTCCAACTTCTGCGCGTGCTGAGCGTGTCGGGTCTTTTTATCGCCGTCGCGCTCACGTACACGGGCGGACTGCAGGGGACGGGAAACACCAGGAGCCCGCTCTACATCTCGATCGTCTCGCAGATCATCGTACCCCTCACCATCTGCTTTGTGATTCAACAGACAAGCACGCTAGACCCGATCGACATCTGGATCGCAATACTTGTTGGTCACGCGACGCGGTGCGCGCTCAGCGTGATTCGGTTTATGCAGGGAAAGTGGCGCGGGATCGCAGTGGATATCGAACCGAAAGCAAAGCGGAGCGCATCGTGACAATGAGAGCGAGTGTTTCGCGAAGAGTACTGTGGAATTATCGCGATGTTGGTGCGCCTTTCTGGTACTCGAATTACTGGTAAGACTGCTCGGCCGGCATCCGGTAAGGAGCGCGGGGAAGCCTCCTATTCGGGCGTTCTTTTTAGTATTGCGAGCGGGTCGTAGGTTCCTTTGTGTCTGCGGGGGAGTTAATGGTCACATTCAGTTCTGTTTCTCGTCTCGGTTCTTCGTTGACACAGAGTTGTCTGAAGAATATAAGTCGCTTGCCGTCATGACACGAGCCGCACAAAACGGGGCGCGACTGTTGTGTCACCTTTCTAAAAGGACTCAGTGACACCCTAGGCCGACCGTATCGATTGCTTCACTTCTTTCAAGGGAGATTCTAGCCATGAAAAAATCAGTCCCACTTAAGTTCATTTGCCTGATGGCCCTTCTCTTCGCAATAGCCGTTAGTTGTGATTCTCCTGCGCCCAAGCCGCCGAAGGCGGTAAAAACGGTGGCTGTCATTACCAATACCACCTCCGACTTCTGGAATATCGCGCGTAAAGGGTGCGAGAAGGCTGACGCCGAGCTGGCGGACGTGACAGTCACCTTCAAAACCACAAACACCGGAGCGACAGACGAGCAGAATCGACACATTCGACAGTCGCTGGACCGTGATGATGACGCCATAGCGATCAGTCCGATCGATTCTGCCGGGCAGAAAGACCTGATTAACAGTGCCGCGAAGAGGGTTTTGGTCATCACTCATGATAGCGACGCACCGGATAGCGATCGCGCGCTCTACCTCGGCGCCGACAACCATGCCGCCGGACGTCAGGCCGGGGAACTCATTAAGAAAGCTCTGCCGCAGGGTGGAAAGATCATGGTTTTCGTGGGCAGGGCCGAGGTACAGAATGCACGAGAACGATTCGACGGACTGAGGGAATCGCTGCAAGGTTCGAAGGTGGAGATTATTGACCTGCTGACCGACGATGCCAACCCAACCCGCGCCAGGGAAAATGCTTATCAAACGCTGAGGAAGTATCCGGACATAGCCGGGATGATCGGTTTGTGGTCCTACAGCGGACCAGCGATTTTGCAAGCACTACGACCCGAGGGTATGCTCGGCAAGATAAAAATCGTGTGCTTCGATGACGATCGAGAGACTTTAGCAGGGATCAAAGACGGGGCAATCTTCGGGACCGTGGCACAGCAGCCGTTCGAATACGGCTACCAGACGGTTCAGGCGGCGGCCAGGATCCTGAGAGGAGACCGTTCGGTGGTACCCGAGAGCAAAACGATTCTCATTCCGACAGTCGTTATCCAACGCAATGACGTTGATGAGTACAGTAAAAAATTGAACCAGTTACTCCAGGGCAAACCAGGTTAGCTCAGGGAGCTCTCTCGGCCACAGGGTTTGTGCATCAACGTCAGTCTTCTTCTGAAAAGCGGTTAAGTTCTCAAAGTAGCAGTCAGGCGATTGCAGAAATCCTTTTCCTCCCATTCGTGCCAGAGAGCCAGCGCGGCACGAAAATGTTTCGTCCGTAATCTGGTAAAGTCACTCAGGAGCCAGATCATTGCGTCGCGTTCGTCTTGGGAAGTCGCACGCTCTGAGTTCGCCTTCTTCTTTAGTCTGGATAATCGCTTCCCAAAGTGTTCAATCCACAAATCGCAATCATGAAGCTCACCCAGAGATGATTGCATCTGGGCGACCTGGCGCGAAAAAGCCTCTAACTGGTCCCCCCAGCATGCAGCAAACAGCTCCATCGGATACCTGAGGCGCTTGGCCGCGATGCGCATGTCGTGCAGAGGTTTAACTTCCTGTGGTTTATATAAACTTGGACTTAATGCTTCCAGTTCCTTGAGGCGTTTAAGAAGAGTCGATCTGGCATACACCTTATAGGTGGGGCCACTCTTGGGGTTGGGGTCAGGTGTAGGTGGATTTGTTGCGGCCTGATGAACGGTTGCACCCTCGACCGCCTGCCGAAAATCGCGCTTAAGTCTGGAGAGATTCTTATAATTCAAAGTTTGCACCAGCTCCTTTCGGGCTGGATCCAGCTTGGTTTTTTGATCGTCAATAATCCGTTGCAAACCTGACGAAATTTCTGAATTAGCTTTTTTCTGCAGTTTCTCAAGAGCGATGATCGCGACGTCGTAGTCGCGTACAACTCCCAGTTTGTCGGCGATTTCCTTTAGATGCTTTCTTGCAGCGGCTATTTTTGCCTTGCGCAGGTGAGGCGCAAAATCCTTTAGGGCGCTGCGCAAACGACGCGAGGCGACTCGCATATCGTGAACACCCTCCGGGTCCTTGAAATCCAGCGCAGCTTTCCGCAAGAGAAACATTTCCTCGAACCTGGGTCCCAGCACAAGACGCACGCCCTCGGTCGCTGTCCCGTCGCATTCGATACCGAGGATCTCCTTAGCTCTTGCCATATGTTGTCATCCGCGAGTCGACTTTGCACTTCTTAGCGTTGAGGAACAAATTGCAGTTGAAAGCTTGCTCGAACAGGGGACGTCTTCGCTCGGCCTCAGTCATTTCTTTTTCGCAGTCGACCTCACTCTGCACCGTTATTTGGACCATGTCTCCTTCAACAATGCATTCGAGCTCACGTACGCGGCTTTCGTGACTTCTGTCCAATCCGTCGGCGAGTCGCAAAATGGCGCCCAGGCGCGCCACCGAGTCGCGATCCGCCATATTGAGCGCCGCGAAATCCGGGTGTCTCTCTTTCGGGGAAGAACCGCGATGGTAACGGGCAATATTCGCGATAACTGCCCGTTCACCTTCAGCAAATCCGGTTAGCTCAGAGTTTTTTATCAGGTAGAGGGCGTGTTTGTGATGAGACCCGTGGGCGATGTGATAGCCGATATCATGAAGCAACGCCGCTGCCGATAACAAAGTGCGTTGATGGCGAGTGAGCTCTTCACTGGGCGCCAAACTATCAAAAATCTTCTCAGCCAAACGAGCGACCTGGAGGGAATGAGCTTCTTCATAGCCAAAGCGCCGCCCGACGGCATGAACGCTGCGCATTTTGGGATCAGCAAAGTGGGAAACGGGTGGTCGCGATTCAGCTTCCAGTTCCCTGAGACGATCAATGATCACACCTTCGCGCAGCGCCCATTCGCAAGTCAGCAGAGAGTTAAGCCGTAAGGCGCGCATAGCTCCTTCTAGTATTTGACCCCCGGCAATGATGATCTCTGACCGCTGAGCACTGAGCCCGCCCAATCGTTTGCGCTCCGCAACCGGAAGGCTGGCAAGGCCTACGTTAAATCGCAAGAGCAGCCCCAGGGATATATCAAATTCTGAGGGTTGCGCCGGTTGGTGTTTTCGTTGTAAATCGCTTTCCAGACGAGAACGTAGCGCCGCGCCAAACGCTAGAATGGTTCCCGATGTGCCAGTGGCTTGCTGCCACGTTGCACTGCGCAACTCGCGCGCTGGGCGTTCGAATGCCGCTTGAACTTGATGACGCATATCACCCAGTTCTTTAGCTTTGGGAGGATCGGACTTCAGGAACTTCTCTGTCAGACCAATCGCACCCAGGTCGACGGAAAAGAGCGCGAGCGGCACTCCCTGGCGAAAGACCGAGATTTCAGTTGAGCCGCCACCGATATCTAGGTTAAGGTTGGTGGCTCCAGCGGTCGAACAGCTCTGACTCGCCGCGAGTCCTATCAGCCTCGCTTCTTCGACTCCGGAAAGGACCTCTACTTTTATTCCGCTCTTCTGTTCGACTTCCCTCACAAACTGAGAAGAGTTGTTCGCCTCGCGCACTGAAGCTGTGGCTGTAGCAATTATGCTCTCAGCACCGCGGGCCTCGGCAATCGAGCGAAATCGCTGTAGACATTCCACAGCGCGGTCGATAGCGGCACGGCTGATATGACCCCGGCGCAGCGTTTGATGTCCAAGTCTGACAAACTCCTTCTCACGAGTTATGACAGCGAATGAATCGCTGGCTGCCGCGTCAACGACTACTAGCTTAATAGAGTTAGAACCAATGTCGATCGCTGCAAGTTTCAATATTTTCCCGGGGTGGTTATTCGGAAGGTGATAGCTCTTTCATTTTTGAGAGCTCGAGGCTTTCGCAAGCGGCATTTTGACGTGATGTTCGCTTTCGATTACGCGGATTATCGCGCGCCTCAGGGTAGCGCCCACACGTCGCACTGACGTCGAGGCATCCAGCACGTGAAAACCATACTCCTGAGTCATGCGGTCAAAAACTTTCAGCATCCGCGTTTGGTATTCAATAAAACTGTCGTAAAAATCCTGACCGAGATGAACGTCCATGCCCGATTCCCAATAATCAAATCCGCGTCCCGACGTAAGCACACGCTCTACGAGTTCCTGAGCTGTATTGATCCTTAGATAAAAAATAGCGTCAGGAATCAAAGCAATTTGATAGATCGAGCGTATCCATGGCGCATCAATACCCCGCACCTCGGCGCGAGCAATTGCTGAGTAAATGTACCTATCGGTAAGCACGATAAACCCGGACCTCAGAGCAGGCAAGATTTCATTCTCAAGGCGATCGACAAAATCCGTAGCGTAGAACAATTGAAGTGTCAAGCGACCCAAAGTGTGACCGGTCTTGGCTTCTTTAATTCCCCGCCCGGCCAGAACCGATCTAGTCATTCCCGTGTCGATAACCGCGTGGCCTCGCGACTCCAACCAGGTGCGCAGGAGAGCAATGTGGGTAGACCGCCCGACCCCGTCGGTCCCCTCGATCACAATTAATTTGCCACTGTATCCCTCATCATGAGTATGTGGTAGTGGCGTTCCGTAAAACAGTTTCTTGTTAATGGGATCTGAACCGCCTGTTTTCGAGATGACTCTGGATGAGTTGCCGAACTTCCCGCTGTTGCTGTTCGATCGAACGCGTAGCATCGACTAGAGTTAACCCAAACTCGCTAACCATGCGATCGTATTCACTCAAGATTTTACCCTGGAAGAGGGTGAAACTTTCTTCGGGATTCTCTGACAAATCCATATCGAGACCGGCCTCGTAGTATTTTAGCTGGGGCCTGCCTGAAACTATACGCTCAATAGCAATGTCGAGTGGCGCGCGAAAAAAGAAGGCGATTGTGGGCTTCACGGCAAACTTGTAAACTTCGCGAACCCACGCCGGATCACAGCCGCGCGCGACATCGCGGGCGAAAGCGGTATAGATATAACGGTCCGCCAGCACGATTGCCCCCGCTTTCAATGGGGGAATGATGTCGCGCTCGGTGCGGTCCGCAAAGTCCGTGGCGTGAAGAAGGGAAAATGTCGCCGGTGTAAATAGATGTCGTTTCTTCGCTCGTCTAGTCGTATCCTTGACCAGCGGAGACGAGTTCCACTCAGAGAAAAAGACTGGATAACCTTCGGCCTTTAGCCACTGGTAGAGCAACATGAGCTGCGTCGATTTTCCACTGCCATCGGTGCCCTCGACCACAAAGAGCTTGCCAGGGAAGCGGTGTCGACCATACGGAATCATAGCGGGCATTCTGACTCAACGATGTTACGCGAATGTGAACGGATCACGGAGGTGAATAGCGTTTCATGAAGACACTGCTCCTGCTCAGGCATGCAAAGTCGAGTTGGAAGGACCCCTCTCTTCCGGACTTTGAACG
>JACCSP010000184.1 GCA_013812905.1 Pyrinomonadaceae bacterium | reverse complement strand
GCGCTGCGCTTTGCCCCCTTCCTGACTTGCAATCTAGCGGGACTTCAGTCGTCCTTGTGGGGATCGCTGAGTCTCGACTCACTCTCTTGATCAAAGCATTTCCGCGTGTTAACTTGCCCGCGCTTGCTGGGAAGATAAACCTCACTGTCGACCCTAAGACATTTGGTAGAATCATTCTGAGAGGACAGCGTCCGAATCGCGTGCCTCGAGGAAAGAATACATGGCCCAAATCTACGTCAAACAGGCGATTGCCGGTGTTGTGGTTGTCACACTCCTTTTCACCGCAATCTCCTGTCGCGTGTCGGCCACGAATGAAGAGTTCTTCGGTCGAACAGTTCCACCTGAGCGGAACATTCTGCGTTATGTAAACGGCGCCGAGCCAGAGTCGCTCGATCCTGCGATCAGTTCCGGTCAACAAGAGGCGCGTATTTACATGGCACTCTTCGAAGGACTCGTCGAGTACGATCCGAAGTCTCTCGATGCGATTCCTGCCATAGCCGAGCGTTGGGAGGTGAACAACGATTCATCAGAATTTGTATTTCACTTGCGCACAAACGCCCGCTGGTCTAATGGCGAACCTATCAACGCCCATGATTTTGTCTATAGCATCCGAAGGTCGCTCACTCCTGAGGTGGAATCCCGTTCAGCAGGGCTGGCTTATCCCATCAGGTATGCTGAGGCTTTTAATTCGGGCTCAGTGTTTGTTCGTGATCGCGCCAGCAATCAATTTCTACTGGAAAGGGACTTTGCCGGCGAAGAGCCTGCCCCGCAAGCTCTTAGCCAGAGATCCCTGGGGACGGATGAACGGGAATATGAACCAAATGCTGCCGAGCCAACGGCGCATCTCGATACGCCTTTTCACCAGTTAATGCATTCGCCTGATAGGCTTGTCCTTCCCAGTGCTGAGAAAGATCGAAACAAATTGCTCGAAGGTAATCCCAAGTTGCAGGCGTCGGTCGCTGGTAAAGAACTGGTAAAAGTAAGAGCTGAAGACATCGGTGTCGAGCCGGTTGATGACTATACAGTCCGTATCTCACTCTCTCAATCCGTGCCTTACTTTACTGAGCTTGTAGCCCACCAGATCTTTCGTTTGGTGCCGCGGAAAGTGATCGAGCAATACGGTGCGAACTGGACCGACGCAGCAAACATAGTTACGAGTGGGGCTTTCAAATTGAAATCATGGAAGCCATACAGTGAAGTGGTGGTCGAGCGCAATCCAATGTACTGGGATGCTGCAAGCGTGCGTCTTGATGAAATCCATTTTTATATGACCAGCGATCATCCCACCACGATGAATCTGTATAAAGTGGGTTCGGCAGATGCGGTCCTGAACCACTCTGTACCCAACGCCTGGCTGGATGTGGTCCGCTCGAAAAAAGATTACATGGACGCCGCAGAGGCGGCGATTACTTACCTTCTTGTCAATGTAACTCAACCACCTATGAACGACCTCAGAGTTCGCAGGGCGTTCAACATGTCCATCGACAAGGTGAACTATTCGAAAGCCAGGAAGACCACGAAGCCGCTCTCTGCTTTTACGCCCGAAGGTATTTTCGTTGGTTATCCCCAACCGAAAGGTGAGGGCTTCGATCCCGTCGCGGCGCGACGGTTATTAGGCGAGGCGGGTTATCCGGTGAACGAGAAAGACGGAAACTACGAATGCGAAAAGTTTCCCGCCGACAGTATTAGGCTCGCTTTCGCGACCCACTCGTCGAACCGGGCCCTGGCTGAGTTTATGCAGGCTCAGTGGAAGCAGAACCTAGGGATCACCATCATGTTGAGCAATATGGAATCGAAGACCTATATGGCTGCACGTGGCAAGCTCGACTACAAGGGGTTTGCGCTGGGGATCTGGGGTGCTGATTACATGGACCCGACTACTTTTCTAAATATCTTTCGAACGCGCGGCGGCGACAATGGCACTGGTTGGTGGGATCAGACCTACATCGATCTGCTCGATGAGGCAAACCACACAATCGACACTCAGAAGCGTTATGAATTGTTGGCGAAAGCCGAGAAATACATGCTGGATGCGCAACCCGTGATCCCGATTGAGACTCCCGCAGTAAACTGGGTCAAGAAGCCCTACGTGAAAGGGTTGTACCCAAATCCACAGTGCCTCTTCGCCTGGAAATTCGTGTATATCGAGCGCGACGCAGCCAAGTGGGATTATGGCACCCCAAGCTTAACGGATTGAAACATTGCCGATTTCCAAATGCGAATTGCCGATTGGAAGAGCAGCGCTGGCAGAGTGAAGGCGAAAGGTACGCTGAAGCCCTATTTACAATCGATGGTGGAGAACCTTTACGATTAAGAACAAGAAATCGGCAATTGGCAATCGGCAATTGGCATAGGGAATAAGAACTGCGAGTGGTCAACAGACAGTCACACCTGTAGCTCCTAAGGATGCTTCGCTTCATCATTCGACGTCTAATAATCACGATCCCGACGATCCTCGTTGTGATTACCATAACCTGGGGACTGATCCGACTCGCCCCGGGCAACTTCTACACCAGTGAGAAAGCCCTCCCCGCAGCAATTGAACGGAATATCCGCGACAAGTATGGCCTAGACCGACCCTGGTATGAACAGTATCTCAAGACAATGGGCCAAATTCTCCGTTTTGATTTTGGTACGTCCTTGAAGTACGAGGGGCAGTCGGTTAATGAGATTATCGCGCGATCGCTTCCGGTGTCGGCGACGGTGGGAATACTCGCGTACCTGCTGGCCCTGATCGTGGGAATAACAGTTGGATCCATTGCCGCGATCAAGCAAAACTCGAAATGGGACTATGCCTCAATGACCCTGGCCATGCTCGGCATATCTATTCCGAACTTTGTCCTGGGGCCCATTCTGGTGCTCTTCTTTTCGATGACGCTTTACTGGTTGCCACCTTCCCGTTGGGATGGTTTTCCCAGCAAGAGCGTCATCCTGCCGGTGATTACACTTTCAGCTCTCTACATGGCCTACATCGCGCGCCTCACCCGGGCGGGCATGCTGGAGGTGCTGAGGTCAGACTATATCCGCACAGCCCGGTCAAAAGGACTCAGCGAGACTCAGGTGGTTATACGTCACGCGCTGCGCGGCGGTTTGCTGCCAGTCGTTTCCTACACCGGGCCTGCGTTGGCATTTCTGTTGACCGGAACCGTTGTAGTCGAGAGGCTGTTTGTCCTGCCGGGGCTGGGCAACTATTTTATCCAGGCATCTCTCAATCGCGATGAACCGCTGATTCTCGGCATCGTGGCTTTCATTTCCATAACGCTTCTGACGATGAATTTGCTTGTGGACATTGCTTACGGCTATCTCGATCCGCGCATTCGGCATTGAGGCGAACGGACATAAGCGGACGCCTGTCCGAATCAACAACAGGTAACAGACAAGATCTCTTGCCCTGACAATGGACGACAAACCACCATTAATTTCCCCACAGAAGCCCGAGCCCGCTTTCACGCCTTCGGGGACGCCACCTGCACCGCCCATTCGGCCGCGCGAAGGCGACGTCATTCACACCGGGCCCGAGTTAGCGGTCGGGGAAGCCGATGTTCGCTCCGCGGAGCGAGGTGAGTTCGTAGCCGGCACCTCCCTCTGGAGAGATGCCTGGCGCAGGTTGCTAAAAAATAGGCTAGCAGTATTCGGCATGGTGATAGTCGCGACAATTACCTTGGGGTCGGTTACCGGACCTTTCGTCATTAAGCAAGTTACGGGGCTGACTCCCGACTACATTCCCACCAATATCGCCGCGTTAAAATCGCTGCCGCCGTTTACCGCGCCCGATGGCTCGTTTTCGTGGCTACATCCAATGGGAACTGACAATCAGGGACGCGATCTGCTGGCGCGCGTGCTTCAGGGTGGGCAAATATCCTTAATGGTGGGCGTTATCGCAACCCTTATGTCGCTGATAATTGGTGTCAGCTACGGTGCGGTTGCAGGTTATTTCGGCGGCCGTCTGGACAGCGTCATGATGCGCCTGGTCGACGTGCTCTACTCGCTGCCGTACATCATAATTATCATCGTCCTATTGTCGATGTTTCGCAGTCAGACTGCTCGTGGCCAACTGATCCTGCTGTTCTTGGCGTTGGGCTCTGTGTCGTGGTTGACTATGGCGCGGATCGTGCGTGGACAAGTGCTATCGCTGAAGAACCAAGAGTTCGTGCTGGCCGCCAGAGCTACCGGCGTCTCGACCCCTCGAATCATTTTCCGGCACTTGGTGCCCAACACGATCGGCCCCGTGATTGTTTATGCCACGCTTACCATCCCGACGATCATGCTAACGGAGGCGTTTCTCTCTTTTTTAGGGTTTGGCGTGCAGCCGCCGATCGCGTCGTGGGGCAGCTTGACTACTGACGGAATTCAGAACATCGCAATCTTCCCTTGGCAACTAATTTGTCCCGGTCTGACGATGGGGCTGACATTGTTCGCGCTGAACTTCCTTGGTGATGGATTACGCGATGCGCTTGATCCGCAGATGCGAAAGTTCTGAGATATCTTAGAATCTGAAATGGGCAATCCAAGCGAAACTTGAGAACAGATTGAGATCCACAATCGCATGATTACCCGCAACGGAAATCTGCTGGAAGTCAGGGATCTACGCACCTACTTTCACACCGAGGACGGCACGGTTAAGGCCGTGGATGGAGTCACGTTCAACCTTCGTCCAGGTGAGACGCTGGGAATTGTTGGCGAGTCTGGTTCCGGAAAATCTGTCACGAATCTCTCAATCGTCCGCCTTATCCAAAGTCCGCCCGGACAAATCGTTTCGGGTGAAGTCGTCTTCGATGGTCGAGACATTCTGCGGCTTCCAGAAGCTGAAGTGCGGCGGATTCGCGGCCGGCGCATCGCAATGATTTTTCAGGATCCGATGACGTCGCTCAATCCCTTTATGAAGATTTCCAGGCAGCTGATGGAGATGACTCGTCTCCACCTGGGCTATTCAAAAGCCCAGGCGTACGCGCATGCAGTTAAGATGCTGGAGACCGTTGGAATTCCGGATGCTCCCAGGCGCGTGGACGGCTTTCCCCACGAATTCTCCGGCGGAATGCGTCAGCGAGTAATGATAGCCATGGCGCTTTCCTGCCAACCGGAACTTCTGATCGCTGACGAACCCTCTTCGGCGCTCGACGTGACGATCCAGGCCCAAATCCTGGAGTTGATAAAAACACTGAAGCAAGAGACGGGGACAAGCGTGATTCTCGTCACGCACGACCTCGGTGTAGTTGCGGGAATGACCGATGATCTAATCGTGATGTACGCGGGAAAAATCTTTGAGCAGGCGCCGACACGTGAATTGTTCGCCGTGCCGGGCAATCCATATACGAAAGGCTTGCTGCGTTCCGTTCCTGATCCCACGTCGGCCCGGGGACCGCTTTACCAAATTTCGGGGCTTCCCCCAGATGTCGCTCATTTGCCGCCGGGCTGCCCTTTCGCGCCGCGTTGTGACCGTGCCGAGGAGATTTGTAGCAAAGAATTTCCACCATTGGTCGAAGTCAACCAAGACCACCACTCGCTTTGTCACTTCGCCAAAGAGGTTTACGCTCAATCAGTTGCGAGAAGCAGCCCGTCGATAGGCATGCGAGATAAACCAGAGTTGATACCTCACCCGTCCGCGGGAAAAAAGTGAAGATGACCAGTAGTGGAAATACAGCGACCCCGCCCGCAGAGTTACCTGTCATTGACAAGAAGGCAGAGCCGCTGATCTCCATACGCAATCTCACCGTCCATTTTGATCTTGGCCGCGAACGTATATCCGAAAGACGAGAGACAAACGGGGCGTGGAACAAGAAAGAAATCGATACTGCTAAATTTGTGAAGCTTGCGCTGATAACGATAGTTCTGACGTTGATCACTTTAGTGGTGATTGTCGTTACTGGGAGAACGGTGACGTCGAATTTGATCGCCTTAGTAATCGGGGTGGTGGTGGTCGTACTGATTATCACCCACGAAATGTTCGGTGACAGAGGAGCGCGGCAGACTGTTAAAGCAGTTGATGGGGTCTCGTTAGACGTCTTTGAAGGCGAGACGCTAGGATTGGTAGGCGAATCGGGTTGCGGTAAGTCGACATTGGGTCGCGCAATTCTGCGGCTTACAGGCCCAACCTCCGGTAAAGTGCTGTTTCGCAACCGCGATCTGGCGCAGTTATCGAAACGACAGATGCGTGAGCAGCGGCGGCATCTTCAGATTATTTTTCAAGATCCGTATGCGTCACTTAACCCAAGAATGACAGTTGGCGAGATTGTGCGAGAGCCGCTCGATACATTTCGCCTCGCTAAGGGAAGGAAGGCAGACGAGAGGGTTCAAGCCTTAATGGAGACAGTGGGTTTGAGCAAGCGTTTCATCAAACGTTACCCGCACGAGTTCTCAGGTGGCCAACGTCAGCGCATCGGAATCGCGCGCGCCTTGGCCGTTGATCCGGAGTTCATCGTGGCTGACGAACCAATCTCGGCCCTCGATGTTTCTATACAGGCGCAGATTCTTAATCTCCTTGAGAAACTGCAGCATGAGAAGAAGCTGACCTATTTGTTCATTTCTCACGATCTGCGCGCGGTACGCCATGTTGCTAGTCGTGTCGCGGTGATGTATCTCGGCAAGATTGTGGAAATAGCGGACGCCAAAGCAATCTACGACGATCCGCTCATGCCGTACACGAAGGCCCTGATCTCTGCTGTTCCGGTTCCCGATCCTACCGTGGAGGCCAATCGAAGACGGGTGGTGCTTGAGGGGGACGTCCCCTCGCCCATCAATCCTCCCAAAGGCTGTCGTTTTCATACCCGGTGTCCGTATGCGATTGTGGCTTGCAAGGAGGTTGTCCCACCGCTGGTCGAGATCAAGCCAAATCACCTCGCGGCCTGCATTAGGATTAGCGCTGAGCAGCCTCAAATTGAAAGTGTCCCTTCCGGCCAGGCTCCCGGCCTGGTTGCCGCTTCAGGAATAAACTCTTAAGAGAACCAGGCAGCCCGCAATTCATTGATACTCACGAAATCACCCCGTGGAGTCTTCTTCTTATTAGTCGTATAGCCATAGAGTAAGTTGCGTTTTCCGCGCGGGCATCGCTGCGACAGGAGGGGCAGCCAGCTGAAGTTACGCCGGCGCTTGTTTGGCAAGGGGTGGAAATCTATACTTATGTCTGCGAAAACCAGAGCCCTCCGATCGAATCCATTGCCAACTGCAGGTCGTTTGTTTACGCCGTTCTGGGCGCCAAGCAAACTTACGCTCTACTTCGGATGACTAAGAAGTCTCTCAAGTCAAAAGCCGCTCTTGTGCAGGAACATCCGGAGAATGCTCCTCCCGGCTGGGCCTCGGTGCAGCACCGGCTGGCTGCCTCGGCGGGCCTTTCAATCCTCCTGGTAGACGGTCGACAGCCTCCGGCGCTTGTGGTATCAGACAATAATTCGATCTGCCGCGCTCTGCAGTCTTCACCCGACCACGTTAGTCTGTGCGATCCCTATTGCGGGGACGCGCATCGGCGCGCAATGACTAGTGGTGACACGGTCCATTACAAGTGTCATGCTGGCTTGCAATGCTTTGCCATGCCCGCAGAGATTGCCAATGAGCGAGATCTGGCAGTCATTGGAGGACGCGCCTTTGTAACCGGCGCTGACTATCGGGTCCTAGTCGAGCGCCTTCGCGCTGGCGATCTCAAAGAATTGCTTGCCAGTGACCCTCTTTCAAACGTCATCTTTGCAGAGCCGGCCAAACTGGATCAGCTAGCTGACCACTTGCAGAAGGCCGCCCGCCAGTTTAAAGGTGGAGTGTCTCGTTTGCCGGTTATGAATGAGATGCCCGCTGCCCTGCGCGCGCCTGCAAACGTTGTAGCTCCCCAAGCGCCGAGACTGGTTGCAGCTGCGAAGTCTTCCTCCGACCTGCAGCGCGAAATCGATCAGCTGCGGGGTGAACTTGAATATCGCTCCCATTTTGCTGAGTCACTGCGCCACTTCCTCGAGCGCATCAGTTCGACAGATCCACAAGAAACCTACACGGCTATTCTGACTAACTCGAAAGATCTGTTACTGGCAGAGCGTGCTTCACTGTTGGTGGTCGACGAGAGATCAAATGAGCTGATACTTAAAGCTGGAGTTGGACTGAAAACTCAGATCTCCGAGGTCGCCCGCATCAGGCTGGGAGAAGGAGTTGCGGGAGGAGTACTGGAAACGGGCAGGGCACTGGTAGTTGAGAATATCGAAATCGCCGGTATAAAACCTGCGCCTGCGGAACGACGGTATAAGTCCAAGTCCTTTATCAGCTACCCAATCCGAATCGGCGGTCGCACGATAGGAGTGCTAAACGTAACTGACAAGACAAGCGGCGAAAAATATGACGACATCGATTTGAGTTTACTTGAGATTATCGGTCCCCAAGTAGCGCTGGCGCTGGAGCGGGCCGAGTGGCAGGAGCGGGCGACAGAATTCCAATTGATGTCGATAACGGATCCGCTCACAGGTTTGCTGAACCGGCGTTATTTGCAGGAGCGGATGAATGAAGAGGTAAATCGTTCCAAGCGCTACGATTACCCGATGAGTTTCCTGATGATCGATATCGACGATTTCAAGAGCTACAACGATCTCAACGGTCACCCGGCAGGCGATCAGGCGCTCCAAATTACAGCTCACTGCTTGAAAGTGGCTCTGCGATCCGCAGACGTTGCTTGCCGATACGGCGGAGAAGAGTTTGGAATTCTCCTGCCGCACACGCCGCTCAATGAGGCAAGCGTGATCGCCGAGCGAATGAGGCAGCGCGTAGCGGAAACGGTCTTTCCGCATGGTAAGTCGCAACCCGTTGGTATGGTGACGATCAGCATTGGTATCTCCACCATTTTCAAGAACGTCGATACTCCCGACCGGGTAATCGCCGCGGCTGATCGCGCTCTTTATAACGCCAAGCGAAAAGGCAAGAACAGAATTGAGTTATACCAGGAAACTTAAGCAAACCGAGCGAAGGCCCGATGAAAGAAAAGGGACCCGGCACAAAAGCGCGGCGAATTCTTGGCCGTGTTGCAGCAAATGAGTTCGTTGGCAGAGCCGACGAGCTGCAACAGATTGTGTCCCATCCGCGCAACTCAGGCGAAGGGCGCGGCCTGCTGCTGCTGATGGCGCCTTCGGCCGGAGTATCCGAGTTACTGCGCCAGTCTTACGATCAACTATTCCACCGCCGTGAAGACATTGTGCCGATTTATTTCGCGCTGGCCCGAGGCGAGACTACGGCCGTCAGTGCCGCCATTGAATTCCTGAATACCTTCCTGCTCCAATATGTGGCCTTTCGACGCAATGAACCCTCACTCTGCGAAGCCTCGATCACTCTGAAGGATCTAGTGCAACTTGCCGCGCCTGCAGATCTGGAATGGATTGAACGGTTGGTGGAGGGCTACAACCGCGAACGTTTCAGCAATGATGATCGCGCATTTGTGCGCTTCTGCCTGAGCGCGCCGCAAAGAGTCCCTAAACGTGACGGCTGCCCTTATGTGATGGTCGATGGAGCGCAATTGGCTGACAGCCTGGGCGGCCAGGGCGACCTGGCTGCGGAGATGCTGCGCATCTTCTGTCGTTCCAATCTCCCCTTTGCCGTCGCCGGTCTGCGCCGGCAGGTTCTTGATGCCGCACATCGCGCCAGTTGCAACTTTGAAACTATCGATATTCTTCGCCTGGGCAAACTCGGGGACGAAGATGCTCGCCGGCTGGTCGAGCATGTGGCTATCCGCCAGCGGGTGGTCATCAACGACCAAACCCGGGACCTGTTGGTGCAGCAGTTTGAGTGCAGTCCGTTTTTCGTCACCGCGCTGCTGCAGGCCGCGCGCGAAAGGACCGTGACCCTGGATACCTATCTCGACTGCGAGCAGTTGTATGTTGACGAGTTAATGGGTGGTCGCATCCAGCGCCATTTTGCGTCGCTGCTGG
>JACCSP010000168.1 GCA_013812905.1 Pyrinomonadaceae bacterium | reverse complement strand
GACCTCGTCCGCGAAACCGAAGATCATTCAGTGGTGGAAGAAGAAGTGCGCGCGGGTCGTATGACTGCCGAACAAGCGGCTCATCATCCCAGCAAAAACGTGATTAGCCGCGCTCTGGGCGCAGAAGACTCTGTCGAAGTCGATTTAAAAACCATCGAGATTGTGGATGGAACAGAATTTCTACTCTGCACGGACGGTATCACGCGTCATATCCCAGACGCTGAGTTAAGGCAGTTGCTGGTTGCGCACGATAGTCTGCAGGCACTCTGCGATGAGTTGAAGAGCCGCTGTTATGAGCGCGGGGCGGAAGACAATCTTACCGCGGTTGTCGTCCGTTGTGGCCAGCGAATTTCTTCCGACGGGCGGTCGGAAGTTCTGCAGCCAACCATCTCACCAGAGACAGAAAAGATAGCGGCCATCGACAGAGTGATCCAACCTGTTGCCGCGGTTAAAAAGCATAACACTGAAGACGCCTTGGTTTCCCCCTTCCGGGTCGCCTTTCCCGTCGATAGCATACCTGAAGCAGAACAGATCAATACGCCCGAAAGGAAGTTGAATATTCCTTCTCTCAATAGCTCTAGGGGTGGTTTTGCGCGAGCGGCTGGATCCTTATTCATATTCCTTGTTTTTTTCGCGGCAGTGGGGGGGGCGTTCTACGCCGGCAGGCGCTACAAGGGGCCTATCCCTTTTATGAAAGAGGAAAACGACCCGAGTGCCCAGGTCTCACCCACACCAAGGGTGGCCGAAGACCTACTGTTGAAGTTTGAGCAAACCCGCCGCGAGGTTGATAGAGACCCGAATGGTTGGCTTTCAAGTGAATTGAACTCTGAACTAACGCGTCAAGGCATTCCCAGTCCACTGGCTTCGTCGGACCCGGAGTTCCTCTACCTTTATGGGAGGGCGTCGCTGCTTGCTGGAAACAGTGAAGAGGCTGCCCGGGCTCTTGAACAGGCGATTGTGAAGTCGGATATTAACCTCTCTCCTGCAAACTCCACGATACGAAAAGAGGCGACCCTGGCCCTCGCGGCTTTGGCAATAAAATTCGACAAAGAAAAGCCGCGAGCTTTGACGCATCTGGATGAGATGTTGCCGAGGCCCGTTCCTGCTAACTCCCCCTAAAGCTGGCACTGACCGGGAGCACTTCAGGCGTTCGCCCTCGCAAACTGTGTGCGTTAGGTTTTCTGTACCGGTAAGCGGATTGAAAGCAGTGGGCGAAGCATCTAAGGAACGCGGATGATTGGTTGGAACGCGGGCTGATGGCGGAACTAAAGCTACAACAAAGCCGGCTTGATGGCCGTTACGATGTACTGGAATGCTTGGGACGGGGCAGCTACGCGGAGATCTATGTGGCCAAAGACAACGCGGCTCCTGAAGGTGCGCCACCCACGGTAGTTATCAAAGCGCTCAATATTTACTTGCAGGAGACGCCTGATGCCGAGTTGGAGCGCACGCTAGTGGCAAACTTTCAGAACGAGGCCGTAGCCCTCGATCGCGTCAGACATCAGCACATAATTAACCGTCTGGGCCACGGTACCGCTATTGACCTGGCCGAAACGACCTTTCACTACCTCGTCTTGGAATACTTGCCCGGCGGCGACATGCTGGCACTTTCTCGACGTCACCCTCTCTCCATCGAGAAGACGCTTTTCTATCTCGAGCAGGTCTGCTCCGGCCTGGCTCATGCACACCTGTGCGGAGTGATCCATCGAGACATTAAGCCCCAGAATTTGTTGCTGACCGCTGACAGAAAAATCGTCAAGATCGCGGATTTTGGTGTGGCACGCTTTGAAGCAAATGAAGGCGCGATCACCCGAGTGGGAACCAATATCTATTCCGCTCCTGAACACAATCCTTTGGTGCAGACGTCCCAACTTGACACCGGATCTCTCGTCGCTCCGGCAGTAAACTTGACACCCGCAGCGGACATCTATTCTTTGGCCAAGACCACGTATAGTTTACTGGCTGGTGAAGCACCGCGCCGTTTTGCTCATCATTCAATCAGAGAGTTGCCGCCCGCGATCAGTAATGAACACTGGTCGGGTCCGGTTCTACGCGTGCTTGAGAAGGCCACGCAGAGACGACCCGAGAATCGCTATGAAACAGTTCAGGAGTTTTGGGATGAGCTTGCTGAGGCAGCCTTACCACCCACGCGACCGCTTAGTGGATTAGACTTGAAACAGGGGTCCGAACTTAGCGTCGGGCCTGAAGATATTACTAAGGCCCCACCGAGGGCCCGTTTCGATCTTGCGCCAGTGCAGGAATTGTCCAACACCAGTCTTGAGGCCTCGAAACGCCCGCGGATTGTCGTACCCGTGAGCAGAATTCATCAGAGTTTGCGGGGAACGAAAAACGTTGCCCTCCGACCTGCTGCGAAGGACATTGTCGCCGGATTTCCTGATCAGTCGCGGAATGGGAAATCTTCGTCAATGCAGGCTCAGTTTTATCCGCCGGACCTCCAAAGGCGACCGAGGAGATTCCTGGTGGCGCTTTTGCTTATTCTCAGCTTCTCTGGAATGCTGCTGGCCACCCATAGATACGTCACGTCTCAATGGAACCCTTTGCGACGGATCCCGGGACTAAGGGAAGTCTTTGTAGTCGGCCGCGAAGGTTTTACAACCACAGACGTAAACCTTCGGGCCGGTCCAAGTTCTTCGAATCAAACCCTTGGACTTGCTGAAATCGGCTCGCGGGTGAAGGTGTTAAGCGAAAACAACAATTGGTATGAAATTCAAGTCGTGACCCATGGGCGCCCCAAGAGCGATCAATTTTCGTCGGATCGCGGTTGGATCAATAAACGGTTCTTAAAGTTTGAATAATGTTCCCTTTCTAGAGTGCGTGTAAATGCGCCGGGCCAACATTGCACCCCTACGGGACCGTGAAGCAAGAAAGTTGCTATTTGTTACAAAAACTGGAGTCAGCACCTTAGCCTGAATTGCGCGGATCCTAGCGGAACGCCCCCAGGGGCGCAAATTCACCAGGAGGAACTGAGTAAAATTGGGTTTGATCGAGTCCATTAGAAAATGGATAGACGGTGAAAGCGGGGAAAATCTGCTGGAAGCCGCAGACGAGCATGCGCGACCGCGGAGAATCTGGGAAGAGTTCCTGGTTAGGATTGCTCGCGAAGTTGAGGCCGTCATGCAACGCGAGATGTTCACCCCGCCGGGAGGCCCCGCCTACATTCCCCGGGAATACATTGTCTATCTCAGTGCTGACGACGATAGAGACTGGCAGGGCGACAAGCGCCGCGGCCTCGAGCAGGGGTTATTCCATGTGCTCTCTGAGAGAGCGAGAGAGTTAAGTGGCCAAACTCCCCTGGCGGCGAAGTCTTTTGCCGTGGAATTGCGGGTTGACGGCACACTCAGCAAAGGAGAGTTTCGTGTCCAGGGGGTCTGGGACGAGACCGAGAGCGGACATACTATGGTCACTTCTCGCGTGGACTCATACCAATCGGGAAAGCCGGCCTTCAATCCGAACGATACTATCCGGGAAACCGTGGAGACCGGCGAGAATGAGCAGACTATTGTCCGCCCGCGGGTGATAGAACTCTATTCGATGGAGGTCTGGCGAGATGGTGTGCGGGAGGCGGTGGTGCCGATATCAAAACCGGAGATCACGATTGGCCGCGGATCCAGATCAATCACAGTCGACCTGCCTCTAAAAGGCGATCCGGAGGTGAGTAGGGTGCACGCAGTGCTGACGCGGGAGAACGATGGTCGCTACTGGCTAACGCCCAAAGGCCGCAATCCAACTTTAGTCGGCGGACGCGAGCTTCCCCGTGAGGATCGAACTGAGGTTCGTCCCGACGACAAAATCGCCATCTGCAACTTCGTGCTGCGTATTCAGCCGAGGTGAGGCTTAAGACGTAGGACCGTGGGCGACACGTGTTTTGACAGCCCCTTGCTGACCTGCAAACACATAGGCGAGCCCCAATCGGAAGTCCGCTGACCCGTTTGGCTCTTACTGATAATCTAAACATCATGTGATTAGCGTCCGCGAGGACAGCTGACGATGCGATACTGCTTAGACGAATCACAATATTCAATCTGGGGAATAGTTAACGCAAGTATTTAGTCATGCGCAGGCGGGTTCCTTCATCAACGCGCTCAAACTCGACCTCATCCATTAGGGACCTGATCAGCTTTAGGCCCCAACCCCGCCGCTCTTTGACGGCCTCGGTTTCATCCTCCTTTGTTCCCCGCGCTGGATTCTGGGCGAGATTCGAAGGCAAGACGCCCCGACTGGAAATAGTGACGATCAATTTATCATTTTCAACCCGAAAACGTTGATAGATTTTCCGGTCGGGACTCAAGCTGTGCTCGGCGGCGTTAATGTGAGCCTCCACTATCGCGTGCTTGATCTGACTGATGGCTTCTGGTCCGAAGTTGAGTCGGCGCGCAATTTGCTCGCCAGTGGCGGCAGCAAGGAGTTCGTTATCTTCACCCATTGGCAGGATCATGACAAACTCGTCTGGCTCCAACGATTGCTGGGGCGTAACCTGGTTCTCGCTTATCCTTGCAGTCAGAAGTTCGACTTGCTGTCGGCTCGACGCGTATCCGTCGCGCTTGCTGATTGCTCGCAAAGCCTCCTCGGAAAAGCCCTCATTGGAAATCAACCAGATGCGGGTTCTGTCGAAGCCGGAGCTAAGGGCCAGCCTTTCCAACCGCTGACACCACATCTCCGTTAAATTACGATCAGCTTCAAGTTTGGATTCCACTTCGGCGACCAGCCAGATAACCTGGTTGGCATCAGTGTAAGTTGCGCCTTCAAAGGTATGGGCCACGATGCAACGCTCTTCGTCGATGCCTTGCTGCAGCTCGGAACTAAAGGCTACACAGCTAGCCACGTGCACCAGTTGCGGTAACCGCATCAGATCAGTCTCACGATCGAGACGGCTGGAAATCTCTTCGGTGGAGAGTTCTTTATGACGGCTGCTGAATTGGTCAAAATGGAAAAGACTTTGTGGTACCAACTGGCAGTCGAACCTGGCCAACAGAGCGCGCAGGCCGGGCGTCGTGACGCGACGATAGTGGCGCGCCATCGTGTGCGGCGCTCCTTTGAGCGCGTCGGTGATGGTGTCGGCAACCACCAAAGCGCGTGGCTCGTTAAGAATGTCGAGGCGATAGCGCACCTTCAAAAAATCCTTCCAGGTCGCCGTCCCGCCACCTGCCTCGATGTTCGCACCATCCCAGTTAACGAACTCCTGTATGTGCAAACTATGTAGCAATTGTTCCAGTTGATCGGTATCGAGGGGCAGCCTCTTTCGCCAGGCCTCAAAGGGAGACTTGCGGCCTTCACCGACTGTCGTTTCAAATAACATACCCACCAGCGCTCGTCTCGTTTCCGGTTGGGGCGCAATCCCCTCAAGCAGAGATGCATAATAGCGCTGAATGCGACCACCCATTAGCTCGTCGACATACAACTGCTCGCAGTGGAGATAAGTAACCAGGGCCACGTTCCGTTCGCGCGCAGCCTGCAGCAGCGCGGAAACGAAAAATGGACTGCTCTCGAATTGTTGAACCAGCAGGTCCCTGGTTTCTTCATTGATTACTACCCCCTGACGAATAGCCACATGCTCTACTAGCCGGCGCGCGTCTTCGTCGCCGAGTTTGCCCAGGCGCAGAATGTCCATAGATTCAAAGTTGCAACTGGCCCGATGTGCCGCATCAAGAACCTGCCGGCGCAGACCGGCGACCGCAAATGGGAGATTGGAACGACAGAAGATGCGCAGCATCTCTGTAGCCAGGTCGCCGTGGCCGCCCAGGCTGCCAGCCAATTGCGCTACATCGACGATCACATAGGGCCGGCCGTGACGTTTAGGAACCCTTTGCGGAGCGCTTAGGCAAAAGCGCACAAATGCGCGATCATCATTGCTGAACCGTTCGCGGTTGTAGCCCTCCACCAAGCCTTCAATCCATTCCAGATCGGCAGGCGCGGAAAGTTGCACCAGATCCTTCAGGGTGAGCGAAGCTTCGCAGAGTGACGGTTCGTTGCGTCGGAAGGCCACATACTGGAGGAGGAAGGTATTGAGGAATTCAATGGCGGCACTGGCGTTCGTGGTCTCGCCTCGGGTAAGCGCGAAATAGATAGGCACAATGTCTTCGCGTCGATGGAACAGTTGGTCGTAAGATTGACGCAGTAACTCTGATACTCCGGCGGATGGCGCCATCACCAGCAGCAAGCCGCGTCCCTCCCCTGAATCGTGCGGATGTAGCACGATCTGTCGCAGTTCGTCGGCTCTGCCAACGAAATCATCTGCTGCAACACGACCAAGAATTCGCCGCGCTTGGTTAATGGGACCATTTCCTTTCATCGCCCTCGCTCTTTTGGAACCCTCTCCTGGTGTAACTCGATTCTGTTCTTACCTTTGCGCTTGGCGTTATAGAGGGCACGATCAGCGGCGGCGATCATTCGGTCGGGAGTATCGACATTCTTATGAAAGGTGGAGATACCAATGCTGAGCGTCACTCCGCCGATGGGTTGTGACTTACCATGCGGATAGACCGTTTCCGCTACGCGCTGCCTCATTCGCTCGGCGATCACGCTTGCCTCACTGAGCGGCGTATGCGGCAGTAGTATTCCAAACTCTTCTCCGCCATATCGGCAGGCTACGTCTGCGGATCGCAGAGCAACTTTTAAACAATGAGCGGTAATTTGTAGCGCCTGATCGCCTGCCTGGTGACCATTGAGATCGTTGTAGCTCTTGAAATCATCGATGTCGATCATCAAGAAACTCATGGGAGAGTCGTAACGCTTGCAGCGATTCACCTCTTCGTTCATACGCTCCTGCAAATAACGCCGGTTCAGCAAAC